>JANNFV010000423.1:0-8802 GCA_031380285.1 Hyphomicrobiales bacterium
GATGTTCAGGCGCGCCCGATTGCACGATGCGACCGTCCCGCATGAGCACTATGCGATCCGCGATGCGCATGGCCTCTTCCGGATCATGGGTCACCATGATGCAGGTCGCGCCGGTTTCCCGCAGCAGGCCAACCGTATCCTCGCGCACGGCATCACGCATCCGCCGGTCGAGGTTGGAAAACGGCTCATCCATCAGCAACACGCGCGGACGCGGCACGATGGCGCGGGCCAGGGCCACCCGCTGCTGCTCCCCGCCCGAGAGCATGTAGGGATAGGCTTTTGCCAGCGGCGTCAGGCTGACACGGGCCATCGCCACTTCGGCAGCGGCCTGTGCGTCCGCTGTGCTCATGCCACGCAGGCCGAAAGCCACGTTGTCGAGCACGGTCATCTGCGGAAACAGGGCGTAATCCTGGAACACCATGCCGATGCCGCGCCTCTCCGGCGGCATGCTGCTGGCGGGCGTGGCGATCACCACGCCATCCATGCGCATCTCGCCTGCCGTCAATTCCTCGATACCCGCCGCAATGCGCAGGAGCGTGGTCTTGCCGCAGCCCGATGGGCCCAGCAGGCAGATCACCTCAGCAGGCTTGATATCAAGGTCGATGTCACGAATGACGTCGCGCTGACCGAAACGCTTGGAAATGCCGGAGAATGTCAGGCTGGCCGGGATGACCGCGCTGGCGCGGCCCCTGTTGCGGGTGGCAAAGTCGACATCGGCCATCAGGCGTTGCGCTCGTCCGCCAACGGATCGAGGTGCTCGTCCTCGGCGGTGATGGCGTCAGCCTCCTCGATCTCGATTTCCAGCGGTGCCTCGGCTGCATTGATGCGCTCTTCGGCCGCCAGCACCATCTGGTCGGCCTCCAGCGGATCCTCGTCGGCCCTGAGCATCGGATCATCGGAGGGCAGCGGGATGGCGACGCCTCCGGGCATGCGTCCGTCGAACATGCCAGCGGATTTCAGTTCGTCCAGTCCCGGCAGATCACCGACCACGTTCAGGCCGAAATGGGCGAGAAAGCCCTCCGTCGTGCCGAAGGTGATGGGCCGTCCCGGCGTCTTGCGACGGCCGCGCATCCGCACCCAGTTCGCTTCCATCAGCACATCGAGCGTGCCCCTCGCCGTCGCCACGCCGCGGATGTCCTCGATCTCGGCGCGTGTCACGGGCTGGTGATAGGCGATGATCGCCAGCGTCTCGATGGCCGCACGCGACAGGCGCTTGGGCTCCTCGGTCTCGCGGGTCATCAGATAGCCGAGGTCCGGCGCGGTGCGGAAGGCCCAGCGACCGTTGATGCGCACCAGCCGCACGCCCCGCGCGGCATAATGCGGCTCCAGATGCGCCATCACCTCGCGGATCGATGCTGTGGCAGGAATGGCCGCGGTCAGAACATCTTCCGACAACGGTTCACGCGCGGCGAACAGCAGAGCCTCCGCGATGCGTACAGCCGCGCCAAGTGCCATCGCGGCGGACATTTCGTCGCTGGAACCCGGCGGCTGGAATCTCAATGCATCGGTACTCATGCGGGTCTTTTACGGATCAGGAGTGGGTGACGCCACTGCGGAGGCATCGGTTTTGCGGCGCAACCACAGTTTTTCGAAGGCCTTGTCCTGGCGTATCTCCATCTGCCCCTCGCGCACCATCTCAAGGACAGAGGCGAAGGCCGAGGCCTGCACCGAGCGGCGCATGGCGGGTTCCACGGCATACTGGATCAGATAGCTGTCCATCGGTGCCCAATCCGCGATCTGGCCGATCAGGCGTTCCAGTGCCTCACGCGCCTCGGCCAGCGACCAGACGAAACGCTTGGTGATGGTGACGCGCGACAGCGCATGTTTCTGCCGCTGCTGGGCATAGGCCGTCAGCAGATCATGCAGGCTGGCCTGCCATTGCGGGCGCTCCACCAGCACGATGTCCTCGGGCTCGCCGCGCGCGAAAAAGTCCAGCCCGAGCTGCGGCCTTTGCATCAAGAGTTGCGCGGCCCTGCGGATGGCTTCGAGCTTGCGCAGGCGATCAGCAAGCGCACCGGCCAATTCCTCCGCGCTGGGACCATCGGCATCGGCCTTGTCCTTGGGCAGCAGCAGCCGCGACTTGAGATAGGCAAGCCAGGCCGCCATCACCAGATAATCTGCAGCCAGTTCCAGGCGAATTTTCCGCGCGGCCTCGACAAAGCCGAGATACTGTTCGGCGAGCGCCAGGATGGAAATCCGGTGCAGATCGACCTTCTGCCGCCGGGCAAGTTCGAGCAGCAGGTCGAGCGGACCTTCAAAACCATCGACGTCAACGATCAGCGAAGGGTCATCTTCCCGCCGTTCCGTTGCGTCGCTGTCAAAGAGATCGCGTGAATCCATCGTGTCCAGAGCGCTGTTGCACTCCAGATGTGGCGCTTTCAGGCGATTGTCGCAAGCGCGGCGTCCAGTCTGGCGCGGCCTTCCACAGGATCGAAGGGCTCGGGCAGGTGCGAAATGCGCTTGAGCGCGGCCTCTGCCCGCCGCAGCGCCTTGCCCCTGAGCTGAGGGGTTGCGTCGAAGATCGGCTTCATCTCGGTCATGACGCCGTTGCAATGCAGCACGACGTCGCAACCGGCACGCAGCGAAGCGCGGGTGCGATGCGCGAAATTGCCAGCCAGCGCCTTCATCGACAGGTCGTCGCTCATGATGAGGCCGTCATAGCCGATCTCGCCACGGATGATGTCGCGGATCATGCGCTTGGACGTCGTGGCCGGGGCCTTCGGATCGATGGCGGAATAGACGACATGGGCCGTCATCGCCAAGGGCATGTCAGCAAGATGCCGGAAGGGCAGGAAATCGGTTTTCGACAGGGTCTTGTGGTCGGTGTCCACCACCGGAAGGGCGAGATGGCTGTCCGCGCCTGCGCGACCATGGCCGGGAATGTGCTTGATCACGGGCAGCACGCCGCCTGCGATCAGCCCTTCGGACGCGGCACGGCCAAGGACGGCAATCGTCTGGGGATCGTCGGCATAGGCGCGGTTGCCGATCACGTCATGGGCACCGGGCACCGGCACATCGAGCACGGGCACGCAATCGACCGTGATGCCCAGTGCCTTCAGGTCATGGGCGATCAGCCTTGCTCCGAGGCGTGCGATCTCGCGGCGCAGCAGCGGGTCGTTGGTCTGGATCTGGCCATAGGCGCGGCCCGGCGGATATTGGGGCCAATGCGGCGGGCCAAGGCGCTGCACGCGCCCGCCCTCCTGATCGATGAGCACGGGGGCATCGGCCCGGCCCACCGCCTTGCGGAAGCTATCGACGAGCTTGCGCACCTGATCGGGCGTGTCGACATTGCGCTTGAACAGGATGAAACCCCAGGGCTTCTCCGCCTTGAAAAGCGCCCTTTCCTCGCGTGACAATTCGAGGCCGGTGCAGCCGGCAATCAGGGCCTTGCAGGTCATGGGATGGCTATTCCGTCAGTTGCGGGCGACGAAGCAGCTGCCGCCATCTGATTTGAGGCGTTCGCACAGGCTGACAGCTTCCTCGCGCGACATGTTGCCGACTCGCACGCGGTAAACCGAGCGACCATTCACTTCGGCACTGCGGATGTTGGGACTCATGGAGCCGAGAACACCGGTGTGCTGTCCGCGCACGCGGTTGAACTTGGACCGGGCCGCATCCTCGCTGCCTTCCGCCGCGAGCTGCACCGTGAAGCCTGATGCACCGCTGGACACCGAGGCTGTCGGCTCCGGCGCAGTGCTGGCGGTTGTCGGGGTCGATGGCGGCACGATGCCAGGTGCCGTCGATGCCACGCGCTGGGGTGTGCGGTTGGCCTGGGGCGTGATGCGCAACGGCGCATTCGCGTCTTCCGGCTCTGGCGCTGAGGCAACCGGGGCCGGACGCGGGTTGGCGGGAACAACACGAGGCTGCGCCTGCGCACGGGCTGGCGCGGATTCATCTGGCCGGATCGGGACCGTGCGCACACGGCGCGGTTCTGCGGGCGTTGTGGGCGTCGTCACGGGTACCGGGGCCGGTGCCGCTGCGACGACGGGTGCAGGTGCGGGTGCGACGGGGGCAGGTGCGACGGGGGCAGGTGCAACCGGAGTGGTTGCAGCAGGCGGCTGACCGGTTATTGAAATCGGGACCGATGCAACGGGGCGGGCGACCGGCTGCCCGGGTGGCGTTGCAGCAGGAGGAGTCGTGCTGACGGGTGCGATGATCGAGACGCCCGGTATCTGGCGGACCGCGCCAGCGCCTTCCGTCTGCGCTGTGCGCTGGGCCTGCGTCAGGTCAACCGGCTGCTCTTCACGCGGGGCAACACGCTCGACCTGCCGGGTCGGCGCAGTGGCAGGCTGGAGAATTTCCTTGTCCTGGTTGGGCACTTCGACACCACCGGGATTGGCCGGACGCTCCTTCGTGACGCCAGGCTTGGCGGCAATCACGGGCGCATCTTTCGATGAGCCGGATTTGGAACCCGTGCCGAACACCATCAGGCTGCCGACACCAAGCAGCGCGACAGCGATCACGCCACCTGCGACCAGCAAGCCGCGCTTCGGGCGTGGCAGAGCGTTCCTGGCAGAAGCGGCGGATGCGACCGCGCCGGTGGCAACAGCGGCAGCTCCGGCAGCAGCCATGCCCATACCCGTGGATTCATCCCGCACAGCCACCATTTCAGGCGGCGGCGGCGGAACCATCTGCGGCTCGAGCGATGGTATTGGCGGCAACTTCTCGCCACCCGCATCGCGCATGGCGGCTTCGAATTCCGCCAGCATGTCGTCGAAATTCTCGGGGCGCTGTTCAGCCTTCACGCCGACCGCCTCGGGCAGTCCGATGGGTTCATGGACGGCAGCCACCATGGCGTCGTCACGGACTGCGTTGGCCAGACGCGCTTCCAGATCATTCAGCCCGGCCTCTGTCGAACGGAGCGGCTCGACCGTCGCCGTGATCACCGGCACATCAGCCTGGTCGTCCAGCACCGGGCGCAAACCGAGGGAATGGTGCGGCATCTCCGCGGGCACTGTTTCCGTCAGCATGGGAAGCCGGTCAATCGCCGGCTGTGCCGGGGCAGGAACAGCTGGGGCCGAAACTGCCGGCGCATAGGGCACAGCATATTCCGGGAAAAGCGGTGCTATCGGCGGCGTATGGGTTGGCATCGCGCCCAAGGCAGAGCGCGGTGGAATCTTCAGGAAATCGTCGAAGCTTGGCGGTTGACGCTCGGGCGGGTACTTCGATTCAGGGGCAGCCCTGTCAATCACGGGCTTGCGCTGGGCAGAGCCACCGAAGGGGTCATCCTGGCCGACGATGCGGGCGAGCTCCGCCAGCGGATCATCCGATCCCGACCGGCGCGGCGCGGAAGCGGCCTGTCTCAGTTGACGATCCAGATCATCCAGATCAATCGTCGCACCCGATGCATTACCCTGCTTCATCGCAGCCACCATTCTGACGCACTGTAGAAGGCTCGGGATGCCGCATGGATATCAGCGCATTTCTTCTGGCGCACTGACACCCAGCAACCGCAGTCCCGACCCCAGGACAGACATTAACGAACACACCAGAGCGAGCCTGGCAGTCGTCAGTTCTCGCTCTTTATCATTAACAAAGCGTAAGGCCGCGTCTTCTTTGCCTTTGTTCCACAGGGCGTGCAAGGCGCTGGCAAGCTCATAGAGGTAGAACGCGACGCGGTGCGGCTCGCGATTGGCGGCAGCGGATTCGATAAGACGGGGGTATTGCGCCACCAGCTTCATCACGCCCTGCTCGGACGGATCGGTCAATCTGGACAGGTCGGCACCGGCGAGTTCCTCCGGCCCAAACGCATCCACCCCATAAGCCGCCCTCGCCTGCCGGAAGATGGAGGCCGAGCGGGCATGCGCGTATTGCACATAGAACACCGGATTGTCCTTCGACTGCTCGACAACCTTGGCGAGGTCGAAATCCAGCGGCGCATCGTTCTTGCGGTAGAGCATCATGAAGCGCACCGGGTCCGGCCCCACTTCATCCACCACCTCACGCAAGGTCACGAAGGTGCCTGCGCGCTTGGACATCTTCACTTCCTGGCCGTCGCGCAGCAGGCGTACAAGCTGGCAAATCTCGATATCGAGGCTGCCTTTTCCCGCTGTTGCCGCTTTCACCGCCGCCTGCATGCGCTTGATATATCCGCCGTGATCCGCGCCCCAGACGTCGATCATAATGGCAAAACCGCGCAAAAATTTGTCACGATGGTAGGCAATGTCCGAGGCAAAATAGGTGTAGCTGCCATCGGACTTCATCAGCGGGCGATCAACATCGTCACCGAAGGCCGTCGCCCTGAACAGCGTCTGCTCCCTATCTTCCCAATCCGCTTCAGGCGCACCCTTGGGCGGCGGCAGGCGGCCCTCGTAGATCAGGTCACGGCTGCGCAGATCGGCGATGGCCTCCGCCACAGGGCTGGCGTTGCCAACATGCAGGGAGCGTTCGGAGAAAAACACGGCATGCGTGATCGAGAGTGCCTTCAGGTCTTCACGGATCATCGCCATCATGGCGTCGATGGCGAAGGCCTTGACCTCGGCGAGCCATGCGGTTTCGGGTTGATCCAGAAGCGCCTTGCCATGGGCCTTTGCGAGCGCTTCACCCACGGGCTTCAGGTAATCACCAGGGTATAGCCCCTCGGGGATTGCTCCGATGTCCTCGCCCAGCGCTTCGCGGTAGCGCAGATGGGCCGAGTGGGCCAGGACATCGACCTGAGAACCCGCATCGTTGATGTAATATTCGCGGCAGACATCATGGCCTGCAAAGGCCAGCAGGTTCGCCAACGCATCGCCAAACACCGCGCCGCGGCAATGGCCGACATGCATCGGCCCCGTGGGATTGGCCGAGACATACTCAACATTGACCTTGGCTCCTGCCCCCATGACGCTGCGCCCGAAATCCGCCCCCAGCATCACCGCGGAACGCAGGACCGTCTCGAACAGCACCGGCTTCAGCGTGATGTTGATGAAGCCCGGTCCCGCAGCCGCCGCTGCCACGACGCCTGGATCCTTCTGCAGTTCCGCCACCAGCATGTCTGCGAGGTCACGCGGCTTCATGCCTGCGTCCTTGGCCAGCACCATGGCCGCGTTCGTCGCCAGGTCGCCGTGGCTGGGATCACGCGGTGGCTCGACCACCAGGCGGCCGGTCGCCAGTCCGCGGGGCAAGCGGCCAGCGGCGGCAAGACCCTCAATGATCTCAATGACTTTGGCCTGATAGTCAGCAAACAGATTCATGGGTCTCACGGGGATAAAAACGGGGTTTCTTCCGCAAATGGCGAGCGGTGGAAACAAGCGTGGCGGCTAACGCAAAACCGGAGCGCCGTCAAACAACGGGCGAGGCAAACAGGCGGCGATGGGTGTCGATAGCATAGCGATCCGTCATGCCCGCGATGAAATCACCGATATGGATGGCACGCTCGACCTCGGAGCGCCCGATCAGGCCGCTTTGCCACTCCTCGGGCAACCGTCCGGGATCGGCCATGAAGGCACCGTGCAGCGCTTCCACCATCTCCTCGGCCTGGGTCATCGCTCCCATGATCCGGGGATGGCGATAGAGCCTCGGGAACAGGAACTCCCGCAGGCTTTTGACATGCACCAGGACAGGGTCGGAAAAGCCGATGACGGGTGTGGCCTGTGCTCTCACCGCATCGGATGTGCGCAGATCGCCTGCTTGCAGGCGGCGGGCGCTCTCCCGGATCACATCCTCGACGAGGCGTGTGATGATGCGGCGCTGGAGTTCATGGGTCACGCGGGCCTGCTCCAGGCCGGGATAGGCGCTGTCGATCTCGCCGAGAAGGGCCGCGAGAAACGGCACTGCGGTCAGTTCAGACGCCGTCAGGATGCCGGAGCGCAAGCCATCATCGATGTCATGGGCGTTGTAGGCGATATCATCCGCGATGGCCGCCGCCTGTGCCTCCGCGCTGGACTGGGTCCAGAGTTCGAGCGGATGCTTGCGGTCATAGGCGACAATCGCTGCGGGCAGCGGTGCGTCGCCGTGCTTTCCGACGGGGTGTCCGGCCCGATCCGTCAAGGGACCATTGTGCTTGACCAGCCCTTCCAACGTCTCCCAGCAGAGGTTGAGCCCGTCGAATGCCGCGTAACGGCGCTCCAGGTCCGTCACGATCTTCAAGGATTGGGCGTTGTGGTCAAAGCCGCCAAAGGCTTTCAGCGCCCGGTCGAGCGCACGCTCTCCCGCGTGACCGAAAGGCGTGTGCCCGAGGTCATGGGCGAGCGCCAGCGTTTCGGCCAGATCTTCGTCCAGACCCAGCGCACGGGCGATGGAGCGGGCGATCTGGGCGACCTCCAGCGTATGGGTAAGGCGCGTGCGGTAATGATCGCCCTCATGCTCCAGGAAGACCTGCGTCTTGTGCTTGAGGCGGCGAAACGCGGTGGAATGGATGATCCGGTCGCGATCCCGCTGGAAAGGGCTGCGCGTTGGTGACGATGTCTCCGGCAGGAACCGTCCCCGGCTTTGGCTGGCATCGGCAGCATAGGGTGCCTGCCAACGCTCGCCGGGCCGCAAGCCTGCGGGTCTGAACACGAAGTGAGGATCAGTGGTTGAAGTCTGCACGCTTCGCCCTTACCTTTTCCCCAGGGATGAACCAAGTGCGGTGAATCAACCATGGGAAGCGGTGTGATGGACACGCAGACACTGGAACGACCGGTCACCCTCACGGAACGCGCGGCCAAGCGCGTGAATGCGATCCTGAGCAAGGAAGCCAGCGGAGCCGCCCTGCGCATCAGCGTGAATGGCGGGGGATGCTCGGGCTTTTCCTACGCATTCGATATCGGAGCAACCAAGGGCGAGGACGACATCGTCGTCAGCCGCGACGGCGCCACGTGCCGCGCGAGAGGCCGCCGC
>JANNFV010000429.1:0-1770 GCA_031380285.1 Hyphomicrobiales bacterium
CGGCTCACCGTCGATGCCGTGCTGGCGCGGGATTACCCGGTCATCCAGGCGGTGATCCTCCTGTTCTCACTCGTCTATGTGATGATCAATCTGATCGTTGACATCCTCTACACCCTGCTCGACCCGAGGATCCGCTATTGAGCCAAGATGGAGGCATCATCGCACCGGCCGCTGTGGCCCAGGCGAACACGGCAGCAGTCGTGGCCGCAGCCGTGGACGACGCGCCGCCGCGCAAGGCGCCGTTGACAGCGGCTCAGCGCGCAATCCGCAACCCGTCCGTGTTGATCGGCGGCGGCTTCATGCTGTTGATGGTCCTCGTCGGCCTTCTGGCGCCGTTCCTGGGCACCCAAAGCCCAACGGATATCTCACCCTCGTCCCGCAACCGCACGCCCGGGATGGAACGCACAATCCGCGACGCCAACGGTCAGCCCCAAAAGATCACCTATCACTTTGGCACCGATAGCCTCGGTCGCGATGTCTATAGCCGGGTCATCTATGGCGCGCGGGTGTCGATTCTGGTCGGCGTGACGGTCGCCGTCCTCTCCATTACGATTGGCCTCTTCATCGGCTTGGTGTCGGGCTACTTCCGCTGGATCGACCCCATTATCATGCGCATCATGGACGGGTTAATGGCCATCCCGGCGATCCTATTGGCCATCGCACTTGTCTCGCTGTTTCGAGCGGGGCTGGGAGCCGTGATCCTTGCGATCACCGTGCCGGAAATCCCGCGTGTGGTGCGGCTCGTGCGGTCGGTCGTGTTGTCCGTGCGTGAAGAACCCTACGTCGAAGCCGCCATCACCGTTGGCACGCCAACCCCAACGCTGATCTTCCGCCATATCCTGCCCAACACGCTGGCGCCGTTGATCGTCCAAGGCACCTTCATCTGCGCCTCAGCGATCCTCATTGAGGCGACATTGTCGTTCCTCGGCATTGGCATCCCGCCGGAAACCCCTACCTGGGGCAACATCATGGCTGAAGGCCGCGCCGTCTTCCGCCTGTTTCCCCACAACATTCTCTACCCCGGCATTTTTCTTGGGCTAACGGTGCTGGCGGTGAACATGCTTGGCGATGGCCTGCGCGATACCCTCGATCCCAAGATGGCCAAGCGGGTGTGAAAATATCAATAGGAGCGAGCCATGCAGCGAGCGACCAGCGTCGTGCGCAAGGCCGAAATGGTTGGCCGCATTGCGGTGGATACACTCACACTTGACCGGGCGTCGCGCCATCGGCGGCGGGTTGCCCTCAAAACCGACCGTGGCCACGACATCCTGCTCGACCTGCCGGAGGCAACGTATCTCGCCGATGGCGATGCGTTGCAGCTGCTCAACGGCGCCCACGTGCGCATCGTGGCGGCCGCAGAACCACTACTGGAAATCCATGCCCACGGGCCCGTCGAACTGGCGCGCATCGCCTGGCATATCGGCAATCGCCACACGGCCTGTGAAATCACTGCGCACGCGCTGTACATTCAGCCCGACCATGTTCTTGAAGCGATGGTCGCCGGGCTAGGCGGGCACGTTCATCACCTCGTGCGACCGTTCGAGCCTGAGGGCGGCGCCTACGGCCACAAGGGGGCGTTGGTTGAAAGCCACCATCACAGTCATTCGAGCAGCCACGCCCAAAGTCACGCCACCAGCCACAGTCATACCAGCAGCCACGGTCATGATCACTCGCACGCGCATGGCCACAGCGAGGATCACGACCATTGACGCTGGCGAACCCCGCGAACCCAGCCAGTGACCCCGCTTCACTGCTATTGGTCTGGCTGTC
>JANNFV010000432.1:0-4143 GCA_031380285.1 Hyphomicrobiales bacterium
GATCATCGCTGCCAATGCCAGTCGTTGACCGATCTCCAACCTCACCCCAGTCCCTCCTTATTCCGGTGGGCAGACGTTCGCCCCCCGTTGAAGATGCTTTTCCAGTCCCAACAAGGCAATGCAATCAGCCTCCTAGATCACAGGGATTGCATGAATGTCCACTGAACAACTCAAGCGGGAAGCTGCTGCCGAAGCGCTGAAGCTTGTCGAGGACGGCATGCGCCTTGGCCTCGGCACGGGGTCCACGGCGAGGCATTTCGTCGACCTTCTGGGGGAGCGCGTAAAGCAGGGCCTGAGGGTGATCTGCGTGCCCACATCCGAAGTGACCGCCGCGCAGGCGCAAAGCCTGGGAATCCCGCTGACCACGCTGGACGAGACGCCGGAGCTCGACCTGACGATCGACGGGGCGGATGAGCTTGATGCGCAGTTGCGGCTGATCAAGGGCGGCGGTGCCGCCCTGCTGCGCGAGAAGATCGTGGCGGCTGCCAGCCGACGCATGGTGGTGATCGCTGACATCAGCAAGCAGGTCGATGTTCTGGGGGCCTATCCGCTGCCCATCGAGGTCAATCCGTTTGGATTGCGGGTCACCCACCGCCTGGTCCAGCAGGCGTGCGGGATTGACGCGGTTCACCTGCGCACGACCAATGCGGGCAAGGCGCTGCTGACGGATGGCGGGCACTTCATCCTCGACGCCCATCTGGGCAGCATTGCCGATCCCGAAGCGCTCGATCTTGCCCTGCACAGGATTCCCGGCGTGGTCGAGCACGGGCTTTTCATCGGCCTGTGTTCAGAGGCATTCCTGGCATCTCCCAATGGGGTTGCTGTTATCCGCCGGACGGCGTAACGCTCCAACCATCACCGATTTGAAGGCTTTCCGCTCATGATCACGCTCCGCTCGCTGGCTTTCCTCTCCGCGCTTCTGATGGCGTCCGGCCCTTCCCTCGCCCAGCAGGCCCCTGCCGCCGCGGCCCCGCCTGCGGCTCCGCAGATTGGCGAGGCCCACATGGCCGCCGCCCGTGAGGTGGTCACGGGATCCGGCCTGGCCCGCACCTTCGAGGGCATGGTGCCGCAGATCGCCGACCAGATCAGGTCGGGCTATTCGCGCACACGGCCCGAGGTGATCAAGGACATGGAAGAAGCGCTGAAGCCCATCATCGCCGATCTCAACCGCCAGACCGAGCAGATGATCATTGCTTCCGCCAGGCTCTATGCCACGCGCATTCCCGAGGCTGAACTGAAGGAAGTCGCAGCCTTCTTCAAGTCAGCGGCTGGCCAGAAATACGTGAGTTCGCAGGGCCAGATCATGAACGAGCTGTTCTCCGAGATGCAGGTCTTCTCGCAGACCCTGGGCAACGTGATGATGGACAGGCTGCGCGAGGAAATGCGCAAGAAGAACATCCAGCTCTGAGCGACCCGACAGCGGATGCAGGCTGAACGCTTTTCCCTGCCCTGGATTCTGGGCGGCGCTGCGACCCTCGTCCTGGGCGTGGCACTTCCGCTGACCTTGGCAATCGCCAGCAAGTCATCGCCGCTGCTCCTTGCCATCGCTGCCCTGCTGGCTGCGGCAGCGGCGCTCGCTGTTCTGCCGGTTTCAGAAGCCAGATCGAGACTTTCTGACACAGCAAGGTCAGTTCCGGCCTTGGCTGCCTGTGCCTTGATCCTGCTGATGGCCGTGTCCTGTTTCTGGGCGCATGATCCCGCCTCATCGCTGAATCAGTTCGTGCAATTCCTGGTGCCCCTCCTGTGCGGGCTGATCCTGGCGGCGTCCTTTCCGCTGATCGCGGGACGGAACCGCACGCTGTGGTGGCTCGCGGCCGCCGGTCTCACCGGCCTGATCGTGGTGATCGACATCAAGGCGGGTCTCTTGCTGCGCCAGGCAACGGGTGGTCGCATGATGGAGTATATCTACAACCGCACCATCGTGACCTTGGTGCTGCTGATCTGGCCACTGCTGGCGCTGGTTGCCGCACGGGCGAACTGGAAGCTGGCACTGCTGATGATCCCGGTGCCCATAGCGGTCTTCACGGGCGAGAGTCAGACGGCGGTGCTGGGACTGCTGATCGGTGTTGTCGTCTATCCGATCGCGCGGCTGTTTCCGGTCCTCACCAACCGGCTGGGGCTGGTTGCGGTGTTGATCGCGCTCGCGACCGCGCCCTTCATCGGTACTTTGGCAAAACAGGGCCTTGGTGCCAGCTTTCACAAGACGCTCGAGGCGGCGCATTCCGATGATCGCGTCAACATCTGGCTCAGTTTCGAAGCCGTGGCGCAGAAGAAATGGCTGCTGGGCAACGGTTTTGGCTCCAGTCTCAACATGCAGAATGCTGCCGTGGCGAAGACCATTCCCGCCGAGCGTGTGACGCTGCTGGGAGCCAGCCATCCGCACAATGCCTTCCTCCAGCTCTGGGTGGAACTGGGCGCGGTGGGCGCCGGCCTTGTCGCCTTGCTGTTCATCCGGTTGTTCCAGGCCTTCGGGCGTTCTGACCCATTGCTCCAGCCCTATCTGCTGACCTGGGTCGCCGTGGTCTGCGGCATTGCGCTCGTCAGCCATGGGGCCTGGCAGGCCTGGTGGGTCGCAGCCATCGCGGCGTCCGTGGCCGGGTTCCTGGCGACAGGGCGGGAATTGCGCCAGGAAGCAGCGATGGGCGGAGCGCCGAACGCGCCGTTGTAATGCGCGTCATCGCAGCCTATCTGCTGGTCATCACCCCAGCGAAAGCCCTAGCATGACCGCCCATGATGTTGACCTCTTCGTGATTGGCGCGGGTTCCGGCGGTGTGCGTGCGGCGCGCATCGCGGCGGGACATGGTGCGAAGGTCATGTTGGCGGAAGAGTTCCGAGTCGGCGGCACTTGTGTCATCCGGGGCTGTGTGCCCAAGAAGCTGCTCGTCTATGCCTCGCGGTTCCACGAGGCCTTCGAGGATGCCACCGGTTTCGGCTGGACCGTGCCGACGCCAAGCTTCGACTGGCCCACCCTGGTGCGGGCGAAGGAAAAGGAAATCACCCGCCTCGAGGGTCTCTACACCCAGACACAGGACAAGGCCGGCGTGACGGTGGTGAAGTCTCGCGCTGTCCTGGAGGATGCCCACACCGTGCGGCTGCTGGCGGATGGGCGCAGGGTGACCGCGCGGCATATCCTTGTCGCCACCGGCGGGCGGCCCAACATGCCCACGGATCTGCCGGGTGTCGAGCACGCCATCAGCTCCAATGATGCCTTTGACCTGCCGACCTTCCCCAGGCGGATCGTGATCGCGGGCGGCGGCTATATCGCGGTCGAGTTCGCGGGTCTCTTCGCGGGACTGGGTGCCGAGGTGACGCTGATCTATCGCGGTGATGCCATCCTGCGCGGGTTCGACGAGGACATGCGCATCGGCCTGCAAGCGGCCTATGAAAAGCGCGGCATCCGCTTCATCTTCAACGATGTGTTCTCGGCCATCGAAAAGACGAAGACGGGCCTTGTCGCCCGCACCGCAGCCGGGCTTGCCCTGGAGGCCGATCAGGTGATGTTCGCCATCGGGCGTTCGCCCAATGTGGAGGGCCTGGGGCTCGACAAGGCGGGTGTGCGACTGGGCAAGCACAACGAGATCCTCGTCGATGCGGCATCACGCACGAACGTGCCGCATATCCATGCCGTCGGCGATGTCACCAACCGGGTAAACCTGACGCCAGTCGCCATCCGCGAGGGACATGCCTTTGCCGACAGCATCTTTGGCGGCAAGCCCTGGGTGGTCGATCATGCCGACATCGCGACGGCGGTATTCTCCACGCCTGAGATCGGCACGGTTGGCCTGACGGAAGCGCAGGCAAAGGACAGCTTCGCCGCCGTCGACATCTACAAGGCGTCCTTCCGGCCCATGAAGGCCACGCTGTCGGGCCGCGAGGACCGGATGATCATGAAGATCGTCGTGGATGGTGACACGGACCGCGTGCTGGGCGTGCATATCCTGGGCGAGGATGCGGGCGAGATGGCGCAGCTCCTGGGGATCGCGGTGAAGATGAAGGCACGCAAGGCGGATTTCGATGCGACGATGGCGCTGCATCCTTCGGCAGCGGAAGAGCTGGTGACGATGCGGACTCCAAGCGAGCGCTGGCGGCGGCGGGCTTAAAGCATGACGTTTTTTGACGGAAACAGCGCCCGTCCAAGACGAC
>JANNFV010000469.1:0-10118 GCA_031380285.1 Hyphomicrobiales bacterium
ACAGGCCGTCCTCGAGAAAGCGGCTGGCGAAGAAGAAGATCGCCAGTTCGATCACGGCGAAGATCAGGCCGAAAAAGGGCAGGGCGACCAGCGCGAATTCGACAGCCGCCGCGCCGTCTTCCTTTTTCCGGAAGTGGCCAAGCAGCGCATAGCTGGAGCGGCGCCATGTTCTCAGGGATGCCAGCATGACGGAGAACTCCTCAATTCCCGTGAGGATATCCGACAGAAGTTACATCTTCGCTGTGCTGCAAGCCGCACTTCTGCGGTGCAAAAGCAATCTTGCATAAATGATTAACGGCTGGTGGAGTCCGGCGGGGCGATCAGCGCGCCGGGCCCTGGTTCTGGTTGGCAAGCCCGTTGCGCGTGACGGACTGGCTGCCGGAGCGTGCAAAATGCTTCTCGGAATCGCCCAAGGCCAGCGCTGGCTTGCAATCGGGCGTGCAGGAATAGCTTTCGGCTTCCGCGCCGCGCATGATCACGAGGTTGCGGTTGTTCTCCAGCACGCGCAGCCAGCTTTCCGAGATCAGCTTGCCGTCGTCATCGAGCGCCAGCATGTTGGTTTCGCCAAAGGCCTTGCCGGTCAGCACCAGCACACCGTTGCGCTGCACCGAGACATCGGCGATGGCCGGATTGCCGATCACCACCATCGCTGTCTTGGCGGGCGCCTTGATCACTGTTGCGCGGTCCAGCATCAACGTGATGGCATCATTGGCTGCGGCCGAACCCAGACCGGCTGTGGCGACGCAAGCGGCGATCAGGAATTGGCGGATCATGGTACCCTCACACACATCTTCAGTTCACCAGAACGTAAACAAGACTGGTGAATGAACCGCTAATGCGGACGGGATCGCCTGCGATGATGGCCGTGTAAGCGGCCTGTCAGGCCTTGGCCCTCTTGGTTTTTCCTGCGTTGGCCTTGGCACTTTTGGGCGCGATGGCCTTTCCGGCTGCCACCTTCGCCGCAGGCTTCTCCGCACCCGCCATATACTGTGCCCGGGCCAGGTTCGCGAAGCGCCCGCCTTCCTTCACCAGGCTGTCGAACGAGCCATACTCCATGATCTGCCCCTGATCGAACACCAGGATGCGGTCGGCATTGCGGATCGTAGCGAGGCGGTGGGCGATGATGAAGGTCGTGCGGCCCTGGCGCACTTCATCGAGCGCCTTCTGCAACTTCTGCTCGGTCGAAGCATCCAGCGCCGAGGTCGCCTCGTCGAGGATCATGATCGGCGGATCCTTCAGCAGTGCCCGCGCGATGGACAGGCGCTGGCGTTCGCCGCCCGAGAGAGAGCGCCCGCGCTCGCCCACGATGGTCATCAGGCCATCGGATTGCCGCGAGATGAAATCGGTCGCCTGCGCCCGTTCGATGGCACTGGCGATATCCTCCGGCGTGGCGTCGGGCTTGCCGATCTTCAGGTTGTCGTCGATGGATCGGGCAAACAGCATCGGCTCCTGGAACACCACGCCGATGTTGTGCCGCAGCGATTGCACCGTGTAGTCGCGGATATCGACGCCGTCGATCTTGATGACGCCGGATTGCGGATCGAAGGCGCGGTGCAGCAGGCCAAGCGTGGTGGACTTGCCCGAGCCGGTCGACCCCACGAGGGCCACAGTCTCGCCCGGCTCGACCGTGATGAAGACGTCCTTCACCGCCGTCTTCTTGCCGTCATAGGAGAACGAGACGTTGTCGAACTCGATCCGTCCCTTGAAACGCGGGGCCTCGACGGCAGACGGCTTGTCGCGGACCGCAGGCAGCGTGTCGTAGATTTCGAAGAACTCGCGCATCTTCGGTGCCTGCATCAGCAGCGAGTTCACGAAGCCGACCGCTTCCTCCAGCTTGCCGATCAGCATGGTGGCAAATCCCATGAAGGTGACGATCTCGCCGATGGTCGCCAGCCCCTGGATATGCAGATAGGTGCCATAGAGCAGGATCAGCGTCACGGTCAGCGTGGCGGCGGTGCGCGTTGCCACCGAGGCCAGCGCCCACCAGGACAGCACCGGGATCTGCGCCGACAGCAACTGGTGGATGATGCCCTTCAGCGCCTCGGTCTCGGCCTTGATGCGGGTGAAGGACTGGATCACCGGCACGTTGCCGAGCGCATCCGACGTGTGTTCGGCAAGGCTGGAATGATACGCTTCGACCGAGCCTTGCATGGTCTCGGTCTTGTGCATGATGTACCAGAGCAGCACCGCGAAGATCACGACAAGCCCGATCAGCAGCATTGCCAGCCGCCAGTTCAGGACCACTGTGAAGGGCAGCAGGACCAGCAAGGCCACCAGGGCGGCGCAATGGGTGCGGAAGAAGCCCAGCCACAGCCAGGCCATGCCATTGGTGCCTTCCAGCATGACCTTCAGCACGCGGCCAGAATGGGTCTGCGTATGGAAGGCCACCGGCAGGTTCAGCACATGCTCGAAGTAGTTCGCCATCACCGCCAGCCGTCGCCGGTGCGACAACCGGTCGGCATGCAACGCCACGAAAACGCCGGCAGCAATCGTGAACACGCCAAAGCCGATCCACAACACGATGAGATGGGCGACCTCCTCGAAGGAAACACTCTGTCCCGCGGGTCGTTGCGTCGACAACACGTTGATGATCTTGCCGAAGAGGGTCGGCTCGGCAAAGGCGGCAATCGCCAGCAGCACATTGGCGATGGCGAGCAGAATGCCGAGACGGAGTTCGGAACCCAGCAGGGTCAAAACCCTGCCATACAGTGCGGCGAGAGACATTCCTGATCCGAACCCCGAAAAATGGACAGTTGAAGCGTGTATGAAGCCTCTTAGGCCAGATTCTCGGGGGAGGCCAGCTTGGCCCTACCGCAGCACGCGGATCAGGCGTGTCACGTCCACGAGAGAGAGCAGCGCTGCCGCGACATAGGTCAGGGCCGCTGCCCGCAACACCTGCCGCGCCGCTGGCATGTCGGCGTCCGGGATGAAATTTCCGGCCTGCAGGATCGGCAAGGCCCGCCGGAAAGACGCATCCATCTCCACGGGCAGGGTGACCAGGTGCATGACCAGCCGGGAGGCCAGCAGGGAGACCACCAGAACGATCTGGCCGATGATCAGCAAGGGGGAGCGCGCCAACGCTCCCAGCAGAGGGATTGTGAAGAACACGACCTGCGCGATGCGCTCGAACCAGATGATGCCAGGCGCCAACTGTCCGCGCAGCGCGAAGATGCGATCACCCTGGGCATGTTGCAGCGCGTGACCCACTTCATGGGCGGCGACAGACAGCGCGGCGATGGATTTGCCGTCATGGTGGGGCAATGACAGGCGGACGGTTTCGTCCGAGGGGTCGTAGTGGTCGCCACCCTCCGTGAGTTCCACCTTCACATGGCGCAGCTCGGCCTTGTCCAGCAGCAGCCGAGCGAGTTCGGCGCCGGTTCCGCCGAGATCATCGCGTTCCTGCTGGTGCTGCTGCAGCACATGCTTGATCCACCATTGCGGAACGAAGACGAGCGCAACGAGCAGGGCTATCCCGATGATGATCAGAGGCATGGCGGGAAGATAGGGTGCTTGAAGACGAACTTGAAGGGCAGGGTTTCGAGATGAGAGTCTTCACCCAGAGCGTGTCGAAGGGGCAAGCTGTTTCCAGGAGACGCCTGGATTATCCTTCGAAAGGCTCAGCATGAGGGCGAGGTCGGCCACACTTTACAAGGCACTGAAGAAGGCGCGGCTTCAGTGCAGCATAGGCCGGGTGTTGGCGAGATCATCGACAATCGATTGCAGCCCGTCGATATGCGGATTGAGCTGCATCGCGATCTCGAAAGCGGCCTTCGCCTCCTGGACGCGTCCATTGCGCAGGCAGATCTGGGCAAACCCGAGGATGGCACCGAAATGCCGCGGCTCAAGCTCCAGTGTGCGGGTGATATCCGCGATGCTGTCATTGTCACGCTTCTCGATGAAGGCGAGTGTGGCGCGCTTGTTCCAGGCCTCGGCCCATTCCGGATGCTCGTCCACCAGCGAATCGAGGATCGGCTTGGCAAGATCACGGGCACCGGCTGCGATGGCCTCCACGGCGGCCACCATCCTGTGCGAGGCACGCTGGTCCCGATGGTCGATCCAGATCGCCCAGATCAGTTCCATCGTCTCTTCCGGGTCACGCAGCGGATCGGAACGGCGCAGATCGTCGAAAAGGGCATTCAACCGCGCTGTCCGGCCCACGCTTGGAGCGCGTGGCTCTCCCTTCACCACCAGGGCGAACGCTTTTTCAAACGTTTCAACATTGATGCGGCGCATGACGTTGATGACCCCGACAGGCCAAGCTGTCTTCGGAATATACGTAAGAAAGATCACAGAGGATCAGGCGATACGCAAGATTTTTCAAGAGGCTGGTCGGACGAAGTTTTGCCAAGGCTCACCGGGCCGTCTATGCCACGCTCCGGTTCAGGAGAGTCGGAACGGATGGTTGCACCGCGAACACGCGATGCCGGGCTTGCAGCGGTGCTGGCGATCGCCTTTGCCACCTGGCTGGGTGCGCCTCTGGCGATCATCGCAAGTCTCATCTGCATTCTCGTGACGCTGCTGTTGATGCCGCTGTTTCGCGCCTACGCCATGGCGCGGCCCAACGCCCGCTCCAGCCACGACACGCCCGTGCCACAGGGAGGCGGCGTGGCCGTCGTTGTCGCCACGCTCTGCGCCGTCCTGATCGATGGCTTCATCGGCGTGCCGGGTAGCGGCAGCCCGCTCCCGGTCCTGGCCTTCGCGGTCATCCTGATCGGCGGTATCGGTGCGTTGGACGACATCCGTGATCTGCCCGCCCTGCCGCGGCTGCTGGGGCAGTTCGTGGCGGTTGG
This sequence comes from Hyphomicrobiales bacterium, assembly GCA_031380285.1. Classification (GTDB taxonomy): domain Bacteria; phylum Pseudomonadota; class Alphaproteobacteria; order Rhizobiales; family Beijerinckiaceae; genus JADCCX01. The sequence goes on from JANNFV010000469.1 coordinate 4,791, forward strand.
CCTGGTCGTCTGGGCGGGTCTCGATGCCGCGCAGCTCTTCCGTCTGCCTTTTGCGCTCGAATGGGTGCTGCTGGTTGTGGCGGGCGTCTGGTTCGTCAATCTCACCAATTTCATGGATGGCATCGACGGCATCACGCTGGCGGGTTTCCTGCCGCTGGCCGGGGCTACGGTGGTGCTCGGCGACATGGCCTATCTCTCCCGCGAAGGCAACTTGCTGGCGGTGTTCTACCTGGGGGCGTTGGCCGGCTTCGTGTTCTTCAATTTTCCGAAGGCGCAGCTGTTTCTCGGCGATGTCGGCAGTCTCGCCATCGGCCTCATCGGCGGGGCTCTGCTGCTCGATCTGGCCCAGCATGGAGCCATGGCGGCGGCGATCATCCTGCCGCTCTATCACTTCACCGATGCCACTTTGACGCTGCTCAGGCGCATCCTGCGCCGCGAGAAGGTGTGGGAGGCCCACAAGGAGCATGCGTACCAGAACGCCGTGAGAAGCGGATGGTCGCATGGCAAGGTCAGCGGCATCGTTCTTGGCCTGAACATCGGGCTGGCCGTGCTGGCTGTGCAGTCGGTTGGACGCAGCCCTGTCGTGCAGACTGGTCTCGTGCTCCTATCGCTTGCCTGCGTGATGGCGGTGATCCTCGTCTTCCGCCGCCGGAAGCCCGCGTGATGCGCATTGTCGTCACGGGCGGGACAGGCTTTGTCGGGCGCTCCATGGTGCCGCAACTCGTCGCTGCCGGGCATGATATCGTGCTGCCTGTGCGGTCATCTTCCGATCATCAAGGAGCGATCATTGCAGGTGTCATGCGGATCGCGACAGCGCCCATCGAAGAGATGAGCGTCTCGGACTGGCGACCGATCCTCGCGGGCGCGGATGCCGTCATCCACCTCGCCGCCATCGCCCATATCGGGCCCTCGGTTGCGGATAGCGCCTATGCCGCCGTCAACCGCGATGCCACGGCACGCCTGGCTGAGGCAGCAGCGGGGGAGGGCGTGCAGCGCTTCGTCTTCCTGTCCTCCATCCGGGCGCAGGTGGGTGCGACAAGCCCTGTCGTGCAGGACGAACGAACACCGCCCGAGCCGACCGAGGCCTATGGTCGATCCAAGCTGGAGGCGGAAGCGCTGGTGCGCCAATGGTTGCCTCAGGCAACCATCCTGCGCCCCGCACTGATCGTCGGGTCGGAACCCAAGGGCAATCTGCGGACTCTGCTGAAGCTTGCGGCATTGCCGTTTCCCCTGCCGTTTGGTGCCTTGCTCGCCCCGCAGGCGATGGTGTCGCTGGACGGGCTGATCGATGCGGTGCAACGGGCGCTTGGCCATCCCGCGATGGCAGGCGAGACCTACTGCCTTGCCGAGTCCCCGCACTTGACGCTCACCGAGATGATCACGGCCTTGCGGCAGGGCCTGGGCCGTCCGCGCTGGCTGCTGCCGCTGCCTGCGCCGCTGCTGTCCATCCCGCTTGCCGTCCTGGGCCAAAGCGCCATGGCGGAAAAACTGACCGGCGGGTTGCAGGTTGATCCGGCCAAGCTGTTGGCTCTGGGGTGGCAGTCACGCGAGCCGCTAGCAACCGTCCTCCAGCGGATCGGCGCGTCTTACCGGCAGCGCTGAACGCTCAGGCCGCCTTGAGGCCCGTGCTGACGAGACTCTGGAACATCCCCAATCCATCCGTGCCGCCAGCCGCTGCATCGATCAGGTTCTCCGGATGCGGCATCAGGCCCAGCACGTTGCGCCGGGCGGAATAGATGCCCGCGATATCGCTGATCGCACCGTTGGGGTTGGCCGCGCCGCCGACCGCACCCGCTGCATCGCAATAGGTGAAGGCGATCAGGCCATCGCCCGCAAGCCTGCGCCGCGTCTCGTCATCGCAGACATAGTTGCCTTCGCCATGCGCGATGCAGACCTCGATCACCTGCTGGTTGTTGTAGGCGCTGGTGAAAGCCGTATCGTTGCGCTCGACCCGCAGGTGCTGCATGCGGCAGACAAAGCGGAGCGCGGCATTGCGCATCAGCACGCCCGGCAGCAGGCCCGCCTCGCAGGCGATCTGGAAGCCGTTGCAAACGCCCAGCACCAGGCCGCCCTTCGCCGCATGGGTCCGCACCGCATCCATGATGGGGGCACGCGAGGCAATCGCGCCACAGCGCAAATAATCGCCATAGCTGAAGCCACCGGGCAGCACGGCAAGATCGGTGCCGGCGGGAAGCGCATGATCCTGATGCCAGGCCATGGTGACCTTCGCCCCGGCCTGTTTCAGCGCACGGGCAATGTCGGTATCGCGGTTGGAACCGGGAAAAGTGATGACGGCTGCGTGCATGGTCGTGTTCAACGCGCGAGTTCGACGCGATAGTTCTCGACCACCGTGTTGGCCAGCAGCTTCTCGCACGCCTGCTTCAAGGCGGCTTCCGCCTTCGCGCCATCGACGCCTGGCGCAAGGTCGATATCGAAGACCTTGCCCTGCCGCACGCCGGACACGCCTTCGACGCCCAGTGAGCGCAAGGCCCCCTCGATGGCCTTGCCCTGCGGATCAAGAACGCCGTTCTTGAGGGTGACGGTGACGCGCGCCTTCATGGGATTGTCCTTGTGTCGCGATGATCTGGTGCTGGATTAGCCGCCGGACAGGGCAGGCGCAATCGGCAATCATCTGGGACAAACAGCTATTCGAACGCGGGAGAGGCAAGAGTGATCATGGAGCCGACTGGTTTGAGCCGTCCATCCACGTCTTTCTTTCGCAAGTAACCGTAGATGGCCGCATCAAGTGCGGCCATGACGTGTTCCCGTCAAAATCAACACGACCTATCGGAAGCCCATGCCCATCGGGCGGATCACGCTGCCGGTGAAGCCGCTGGTATCAGCCTTGGCTGTCGCGGGCGCCGATTCGAAGCGTCCCGTCACGGTCTTCACCTCGGCGACGTCTGCCACGCTCTGTGGCGTCACACGGTTCCCACGGGCGGGATTTGAGGCGGTCGCGACCTGCGAGATCAGGCTGTTCATGCCCTGGCGGTCAACGCTGGCTGATGCGGCTGGAAGGATGCGCTGGGCTGGCTGGGCGGGCGCGAAAGCCATCGCGCTGGCAGGAGCACTGGCAGGAGCACCGGCGGGCGCGGAATTGCCGCTGCGCAGGCCTGCCGTGATCGCCGATGGCAGGTTGGCCGGTCGCGTGGGCGGCAGGGGAATGGTCACGGGGCGACCAAGGGCAGCGGTCTGGATCGGTTTGGCAGCCTCGGCTGGACGATCCTCGTCGGTCTGCGTGGCGGCCAGCAGGGTCGTCGGGCGGCGCTGCGGCAGCGGGATATTCACCAGCACAGGCCCCGCAACAGCAAGCCCTGCAGGACGACGCTGCGGCAGCGGGATGGTCACCCAGCGTCCTTCATCATCATCAGCATCAACCTTCTTGGCTGGCGTTGCGGCCGCCGGAGGTGTCGGCGCCAGGGCGGCAACCGCCGTCGGCTTCGGCTCCTCGGCCTTCACACCGGGAGGTGTCTCGTCGGGCAAGGGTGTCGGTCGCGTCGGGGTGCGTGGGCGAATGCTGGCGACAGCCGCCGGTGTTTCGGCCCGAGGAGCGGTGGAAGTCGACGAGGAGTTCTGGTTGAAGAACGCCACCGCTGACGTTTCCCCCACTGTCTCGGTCGGCAGTGCCGCGACCTGCTGGTTGCGGCTGCGGGCGGCCACAGCGGTCCGGCCCTTCTTGCCACGATTGCCCGCCACGACATCGTTGTCGTCATCGCCTTCACCGCCGCCAAACAGGATCTGGAACAGCGTCTTGCCGGTGGCTCGTCCTTCGGCGATGTCGATGTATCCCGAGGACACCGAGCCGCCGCGTGCCTCGATGATCGATCGCGCCGACTCGAAGCCGGAAAGCGGCTTGCCATCGCTTGGAATGTGCACGGTCTTCTCGTCCGGAAACAGGCGCACCAGGTGATCGCGCGAGACCTTCGGCCAGTGCCGCACGCCGCCGGTGTCGAGATGGACCCAGGGGTTGTTGGCGCGGGGATAGTACCCCACGCCGCCATTTTGCAGGCGCAGGCCAATGTCGCGCACCGTCGCCATCGACACATCGGGCAGGTTGAAGTCCATGGCCCTGCCGTTCATGTGCTGGCTGTTCTTCGCCACACCACGGGAGCGGCGTGCCAGCATGGCGTTGGTGCCGGGCGAGCGATAGGCCGAGACCACATGGATGGGTGAACTGGAACCCGAGGCCCGGTAAACCTCCCAGAGAATGTCGAACAGGCGCGGGTCCATGCGTGTCGGCTCATCCTGCCGCCAGTCGCGCAACAGCCAGTTCAGCTTCTGCAGGCCCGCGCTGTCATAGGAGCCGCCGGAGCGGAAGGTGACAGTTTCCTGCTCCTTGGTATGGGCGTGATAGATCGTCAGCGTGCGCGTGCCGCCCTGGGCGATGGCATCCTGCGTGGGGCGAACGGACGCCGTGACCAGCAGCACGCCGGCAGCCAGGACAGCAGCAGCCTTGCCGAACCGAAACGGCAACACGGTCAGCAAGGAGGAGGGCCGAAAATGCAATGCCTGGCTCTGCTTGTTGTCAGCCGCCCTATCCGGACGACCATTTTGTTGCCGCGCAATATGATCAATGACCCTTAACCCAGGCTTAACCGTAAAGCACATCTTCCCTGCATCGCCGATGACCGGCAATTCTGGCAATTTCACGACAGCCCCAGCAACTGCTTGAGCCGGGCCGAATGACCATAGACATCGGGATGGCGCGTCAGCTTACCTTCCGCGTCAAGCGACAGCGTGAAATAGGCCAGATGCACCGGTATTTTCCGGGGGAGCTTCATATGCCGCTCACCGCCGCCGATCAGGCGACGAAAGCGCTCCTCCGTCCATCCTTCCGAGGCAAACAGCAGGGCGGCCAGCTGGAAGGGGTTTTCAACCCGCACGCAGCCGTTGGAGAGTGCGCGGTTCCGGGCGTTGAACAACCCGCGGTTGGGCGTGTCGTGCAGATAGACCGCGTGTTCGTTCGGGAACATGAACTTGACATAGCCCAGTGCGTTGGACGCACCCGGTGGAACCCTCACGGTGGTGATCGAGCCTCGCGTGCGCAGTTCGTAGCCCCGCGCCGCAGCCCATTCAGGATTGAGGTATTTCGGCTCGCGCTTGAGGATGCCGGGTGGAATGTACCAGGACGGGTTGACCACGATATGGTCCATCAAGTCCGAGAAGAACGGCGTCTGCGTTGCGTCCTTGCCGATGATGATGCGTGCCGCATGCACGGCCTGGCCGTCCTTGCGCAACGTCATGCTGTAGGCCGGCGCGTTGACGAGAATGTGCTGCTCGCCCAGATCGCGCGGCATCCAGCGCCAGAACTCCATGTTGGCGATGATC
>JANNFV010000582.1:0-2549 GCA_031380285.1 Hyphomicrobiales bacterium
CGCTGATCGCTGCGGCGGACATCATCACGCCCAACGAGACGGAGGCCGCATTGCTCACCGGCATCACTGTGGCAGACCGTGTTTCGGCCTTGGCCGCGGCACGGTGGCTGGTGGAACGTGGGGCCCGCAATGCCGTCGTCAAGCTTGGCGCACAGGGCGTCGTGCATGCCGGAGCAGCAGGCGAAGGAATCGTTGCCGCACCATCCGTGACCGCGATCGACACGGTTGCGGCAGGCGACTGTTTCAACGGTGCGCTGGCTGTTGCGCTCGGCGAGGGGATGGCGCTCAGGGAGGCGCTGGCCTTTGCCTGCCGTGCAGCGGCCATCGCGGTGACGCGTGCGGGGGCCTCGGCGTCCATGCCCTATCGCCGCGAGTTGGATTGATGGCAAAAGCCTGATTGACGGTTTGTACTACGCAAAAGGGGCGTCCCGAAGGACGCCCCTGATGGCCGGTGAGACGCGGCCGTTGCGGCCGTATCTTCTTACTTCTTCGGCTTGGCGGCCTTGGCCGGGGCCTTGCCTGCTACGGCACGCATCGGCTTCACGACTTCGACATTCTTGTTGCCGAGCGTGCCATCGTCACGGGATGTCGCCACCATGCCCTTGGCCACGCGCTTGGAGAACTCCGTGTCCTTGCCCGTTGCCAGAACCTTGGCCTGCTTGATCCACTCCTCGCGCTCGATGCGGCCCGGGAAGGCGAGATAGCTGCCGACCCAGAGCGATTCCTGAGCGTTCCACGACGAGACCTGGTCGAAATGCCAGATGCCGAGGCCATGCAGACGGCCTTCGTTCTGCTTGCCGATACCGCGGATGCGCTTGAGATCATCCGCCTTGCCACCGCGAGGTGCGGCAAACCCGGCGGGACGCTTGCCAGGCACCTTGTCTTCGCCCGCGATCTTGGGCGCTGCCTTTGGCTCGGGAGCCTTTGCGGGCGCAGTAGCCTTTGCGGGCGCAGGAGCCTTTGCGGGCGCAGGAGCCTTGGGCGGAGCGGCCTTGACCGCGACGGGGGCGGGTGCAGGCTTCTTGGCGACTGGCTTTGGCGCTGCGACAACCGGCTTCGGTGGCGCAGGCGGGGCGACGATGTCGACCTTGGCCAGCGAATACCCCATCGGCAGCTGCTTCACGGTGCCCATCACGGCATCGTAGTTCGGCTGCGTTCCGGCGATGCCGGTCAAGGTGTATTTCGTGTCGATCAGGCTGGCGATGCCCTTGTCGAGCTTCGACAGGTGACCGAAGGACGATGAGGCCATGCCTTCGAGGCCCGAAGGTGCTCCTGAACCAAGCTGGAGCTTGTCCACCACGGTGGCAGGCGCAAGCGCGGTCTTGGCAGCAGCGACAACCCTGCTGCGTGCGTCAGCGGATGGGACGTAGCCCGTCAGCGTGACGCTCGCGGCATCCTTGGCGGCCTGCCACTGGTAAGGGCGGATGGCGGCAGGACCGGTTGCGGCAGCACCTGTTGCGGCAGGCATCGCAGCCACAGGGGCCGGAGCGGCAGCAGCCGGTGCGGCTGGCTTGGCGTCCGGGAACGTCGTCAGCTTAACGCCGACACTCGCGGCAGCAGCCGTGAGCGGAAGCGGGTTGAGGAAGTTGCGCAGGGCGCAACCGACACAACAGCCGAAGAAGTACCAGAAGACAAACATCATCGCGGTTTCGAACCATAGGGCGGTGCGACCCGAGAAGGTCATCAGGACCAGGAGGACAAGGCCGATCAGGAAGGCGATGACCGCCCACCAGACCCAGCCGAGGCCCTCAAGCCGGGGCTGACGCCGACAGGAAAGCCAGCCGACGATCAGGCCGAGAATGACCGCACCGATGACCCACAAGAGCAAGGTTTGATGGAGATACAACATGGATCAAATCCCTCTGCTTACTTGACGGTGAATTCGACGCGACGGTTCTTCTGCTTGTTGGCAGGAGAATCGTTGGGCGCGATCGGCTTCGTTTCGCCATATCCGATGGCCTTCAGGTTGGTTCCAGCCACGCCTTCGCGGACCAGATACTCAACCACGGCCCGAGCACGGCGCTCCGACAGGTCCTGATTGTAGGCCGGTGGGCCGTCCGAGTCCGTGTGCGCGCCGATCTCGATGGTGCGCGTCGGGCAGGACTTGGCAACCTCGGACAGGCGTCCGAGCAGCGCATAGGATACCGACCGGATCGTGTCCCTGTTCGTGTCGAACAGGATCGGATCGTTGAGCAACGCGTTGAAGCGCGGCTGGCAGGTATCGACCGGGGGTGGTGGGGGTGCCACAACTACAGGCGGTGGTGCCGCAACCACAGGTGGTGGTATCACAGCCACAGGGGCGGGGACTGGAACCACAGGTGTCGGAGGCAGTGCGGGCGGCGGCAGCATCACCACGGGTGGTGGTGGCGGCGGTGCCACGGGTGCCGGAGGGGGCGGGGGAGCTGGTGCCGTGATTTCCTGGCGCGCCAGACTGTACCCGGCGGGAAGCCGGGTCGTGCCAGCAATCGTCTCGTCACGGCACCAGCTCCCCCGCCCCCTCCGGCACCCGTGGCACCGCCGCCACCACCACCCGTGGTGATGCTGCCGCC
>JANNFV010000646.1:0-4631 GCA_031380285.1 Hyphomicrobiales bacterium
TGTTCATCACATCCGCACCCAGGCGCTTGCCAGCCAGTTCGAACGAGGCTTGCGTGCGTGTCGATGGCTCGAAGAACAGGTTGATCTGCGTGCGCCCACGCAGAACCGTCTTCTTCTTCTCGATCTGGCGGGACAGGCTGACTTCCTCGTCGGCAAGCTCCAGCAACGCCTCGATATCGGGGCGCGACAGCCCCTCGATGCCCAGCAGGTGCTTGTGCGGAAAGATGAAATTCGATGGCGCGGTTTTGCTCATATCGAAGACCACGGGGTAGAGAGAAATGAGGGCAGCCACAAGCGTTCGTTTGACATGCGTGCCGCTCTTCCCCATGTATCGCGCCCAGCCCTCATCCTGAGCTTGTCGAAGGATCGAAGGTTATTCTTGCCGCAGTGCCTGCATCATCCTTCGACAAGCTCAGGATGAGGTATTGCGTGTCAGAGAGCCAATTTGGCTGAGAATACAGAGCGATCGGGGCAAAACGCGTGACCAATCTCGTAATTGTCGAATCGCCGGCCAAGGCGAAGACAATCAACAAATATCTCGGCAAGAACTACGAGGTGCTCGCTTCGTTCGGACATGTGCGCGACTTGCCGTCGAAAGATGGCTCCGTCGATCCCGAAGCGGATTTCGCCATGCTGTGGGAACTCGACGGCAAGGCAACCAAGCGCATGTCGGATATCGCGGCCGCCGCCAAGGGCTCCGAAAAGGTCATCCTGGCGACCGACCCGGACCGCGAGGGCGAGGCGATTTCCTGGCATATCCTGGAAATCCTCAAGAGCCGCCGGGTGCTGAAGGACGTAAAGGTCGAGCGCGTGACCTTCAACGCCATCACCAAGCAGGCCGTGGACGAGGCCATGCTGGCACCACGCCCCATCGACCAGGCGCTGGTGGATGCCTATCTGGCGCGGCGTGCGCTGGATTATCTCGTCGGCTTCAACCTGTCGCCGGTGCTGTGGCGCAAATTGCCCGGTGCGCGTTCTGCGGGGCGCGTGCAATCCGTGGCGCTGCGGCTGGTGTGCGACCGCGAAATGGATATCGAGCGCTTCGTGGCGCGGGAATACTGGTCGCTTGTGGCCACGTTGAAAACCGGCGCTGGCGAGATTTTCGAGGCGCGGCTTGCGGGAGCAGACGGGCAGAAGATCACCCGGCTCGATGTCGGCACCGAGGCGGAGGCGACGGCCTTCAAGCAGGCCCTGGATGCGGCGGCTTTCACGGTGACCAGCGTCGAATCGAAACCGGCGCGACGCAATCCCTATCCGCCGTTCACAACGTCGACATTGCAGCAGGAAGCGTCGCGCAAACTCGGCATGGCACCGGCCATCGCCATGCGCGTGGCGCAGAAGCTCTATGAGGGCGTGGATATCGGCGGCGAAACCGTTGGCCTCATCACCTATATGCGCACCGATGGCGTGCAGATGGCACCGGAAGCGATCACCGCCGTGCGCAGCCTGATCGCCAACAACTACGGCGACCGCTACCTGCCGGGTGCCGCGCGGATCTACTCCACCAAGGCCAAGAACGCGCAGGAGGCCCACGAGGCGATCCGCCCCACCGATGTCTGGCGCAAGCCGGAGGACGTCCGCAAATACGTCGGCGCGGAGGAGTATCGGCTTTACGAACTGATCTGGAAGCGCACCATGGCGAGCCAGATGGAAAGCGCCGAAATGGAGCGCACTGCGGTTGATATCCTCGCCGAGGCAGGTGCTCGCAAGCTGGAACTCCGGGCCTCCGGCCAGGTCATCCGTTTCGACGGCTTCCTGACGCTCTACACCGAGGACAAGGACGACGAGGACGACGAGGAAGGCGGTCGCCTGCCGCTGATGCGCAAGGGCGATGCCCTCAAGCGCGAGAAGATCGCCTCGACCCAGCACTTCACCGAACCACCCCCGCGCGTCACCGAGGCATCGCTGGTGAAGAAGATGGAAGAGCTCGGCATCGGACGACCCTCAACCTATGCCTCGACGCTGCAGGTGCTGCGCGACCGTGAATATGTGCGCATCGAAAAGAAGCGCCTCGTGGCCGAGGACAAGGGACGGCTGGTGACAGCGTTCCTCGAAAGCTTCTTTGCCCGCTACGTGGAGTTCGACTTCACGGCCAACCTCGAAAACCAGCTCGACCGCATCTCGAACAACGAGATCGAGTGGAAAGAGGTGATGCGCAACTTCTGGAAGGATTTCTCGGCAGCCATTGGCGGCACCAAGGAACTGCGCACAACGGAAGTTCTCGACAAGCTCGACGAATTGCTGGGACCGCACCTGTTCCCGCGCGGCAAGAACGGCGAAGATACGCGGGCCTGCCAGCGCTGCGGCACAGGTCGCCTTGGCCTGAAGCTCTCCAAGACCGGCCCGTTCATCGGTTGCTCGAACTATCCCGAATGCCGCAACACGCGGCCCTTCGGCGTGGCAACCGTGGATGGCGAGGGAGACAGCGCGGCGGGTGTTGGCGGCGATGGTTCCCGCAATCTCGGCAACGATCCGGAAACGGGCCTTCCCGTCACCGCGCGCAACGGACGTTTCGGTCCCTTTGTGCAATTGGGTGAGGGCGAGAAACCCAAGCGCTCTTCCATTCCCAAGGGCGTATCCGTTGCCGGTGTCACGCTGGAACAAGCGCTGCAACTGCTGTCGCTGCCGCGCCTGGTGGGAAAGCATCCCGAGGATGGCGAGCCGATCATGGCCAACAATGGCAAGTTCGGTCCCTATGTGCAGCATCTCAAGACCTACGCCAATCTCACGGCGGGAGAGGATGTGCTTACCATCGGCCTCAACCGCGCGGTCGACCTGATCGCGACGAAACTCGCCAAGGGTCCAGGCAAGTTCAGCCGCTCCGCACCCGTGGGCAAGCCGATTGGCGATCACCCGGAGGGTGGCGTGATCCAGGTGCTGGACGGCAAATACGGCGCTTACGTCAAATGGAACGATGTGAATGCGACCATCCCCAAGGCCATCGAGAAGGACGCGATCACTCTGGAGCAGGCGGTCGATCTGATCCGGGCACGGCAGGCGGCTGCGCCTGCGAAGATGGTTGTGAAGAAGGCCGCACCGAAGAAGGCGGCTGCGAAGACTGCGACGAAGAAGAAGTGATGCTTGTTTTATCCTTCTCCGTCGGGAGAAGGTGTCATGCGAAGCATGACGGATGAGGGAGAATCCCTGACCGTCGTGGTTCGCCCTCATCAGCCCGCAAGTGGCGGGCAGCTTCTCCCAAGGGAGAAGCGAAAGCGTGTGGAATGGCCCGAAAGCAGCGAGACCCGAACACCAGCACCGCCGACACCGGCGGCGCACTCGCACGCCTGCCGCCCGTGTTCCCAGCCGAGATCACCGGGCGCGACCGCGACGGCGATCTCGTCGCCAAGCCGCTGGACTGGACCGAGGGCGAGGCTCCTTCGCTCATCGTCCACAGCAGCAGGCGTGACAAGTTCCCGCCCGGCATCGGCGATCACGTCATTCTGAAGATCGATCGCATCGGCAATGCGCGGGATTTCGGCGGCATCCATGCCCGCGTGCTGAAGGTGCTAGCCAAGCGCCCAGAGCAGGTCATCGGCGTGTTTCGCGCCCATGGTGGCGGCGGCGGGCGCTTGCTGCCCGTGGACAAGAAGGCGCTGGGTCGCGAAATCAGCATCGGCCCGAACGATACGGACGGCGCAGAGGATGGCGAACTCATCGCGGTCGAGACGATCCGCGAGAGCCGCCTTGGCCTCAAGTCGGCCCGCGTGGTGCAACGGCTGGGCGATGTCTCTTCGGAAAAGGCCGCGAGCCTGATCGCCATCCACATGCATGGCATTCCCCATGTCTTCCCTCCCGTGGTGCTTGAGGCCGCGGAGGCTGTGAAGCCTGCCCTCCTCAAGGGCCGTGAGGATTGGCGCAACCTGCCGCTCATCACCATCGACCCCGCCGATGCCAAGGACCACGACGATGCGGTGCATGCTGAGGCAGATCCTGCCAACCCCGGCGGCTTCATCCTGTCCATCGCCATTGCCGATGTCGCGGCCTATGTGACGCCGGGATCGGTGCTGGATGACGAAGCGTTTCTGCGCGGCAACTCCGTCTATTTCCCGGATCGCGTCGTGCCGATGCTGCCGGAGCGCATTTCCAACGACCTGTGCTCGCTGGTGCCGTACAAGGATCGCCCGGCCATCGCGGTGCGCGTGATCATCGGTGCGGATGGGCGCAAGAAGAGCCACAGCTTCCATCGCATCATGATGCGCTCCCACGCCAAGCTCGCCTATGAGCAGGCGCAGGCCGCGATTGATGGCTCCCTTGATCCCTCCCCCTTGCGGGGAGGGTGGACCGGCGAAGCCGGGCCGGGAGGGGGTCGCGCAGAGCTATCTGGCGAGCGCGGCGCAACCCCCTCCCGACCCACCGCTGCGCGTCGGGCCCCCCACCCCGCACAGGGGCGGGATGATGGCGTGCAACTCCTTGACTCTGTCCTCAAGCCACTCTGGGCGGCTTACGGCGCACTGAAGCTGGAGCGCAAGGGCCGCGAGCCGCTCGACCTCGAATTGCCGGAGCGCAAGCTGGTGCTCGATGCCGACGGCAAGGTTGCCGACGTGATCTTCCGCAACCGGCTGGATGCCCATCGGCTGATCGAGGAAATGATGATCCTCGCCAATGTCTGCGCGGCGGAAACGCTGATCGAG
>JANNFV010000687.1:0-4784 GCA_031380285.1 Hyphomicrobiales bacterium
GACAGCAACACGGCCAGCCCCACGAGGCACAGGCCGCTGGCAAACAGCACGGCATGGAACACGCTGATCTGCCCCGATGGCAGGGGCCGGTTGCGGGTGCGCTCGACGCTGCCGTCAAGATCGCGATCAACGATGTCGTTCCAGGTGGAGCCCGCGCCGCGCATGGCGATCGCGCCGATCAGGAACAGCAGGAGATGCAGGAGATCGGGGCGCTGGTTGACAGCCGCCGCCGCCAGGGCCGAGGACCACCAGCAGGGCAGCAGCAACAGCCACCAGCCGATGGGCCGGTCGATGCGGGCCATGCGCAGATAGGGGCGGCTGGCGGGGGGAGCAAAACGATCGACGACATTGCCGCGCGGCGCATCAGCGGGCGCGGCGCCGTCCGTCACAATGCGCCCTGGGGCAGGCGGACGCTGGAGCCGACCGGAGGCGGGCCACCACCGCCCTGCTGGGCCCTCGCTTGGGCGGCACGTGCCCGGGCGATCTGGCTGGCCTGGTTTTTCGCTGCGGCACAAGCCTGTCCGCGCGAGCGGCTGACCTGCCCACTGGCGGTCTGGAGCTGCTCCATCAGCGAATCGGGAATCTGGCACCAGTCCTTGTTCTCGGTCATCCATGCCAGCACGCGCCCATCGGCGGTCACGAGCTGGCCAAGCGTCGAGCAGGCCTGCCCTGGCGTGGGGCGCTTGGTGCGAAAGCCGTTGATGCGCTGCATCAGGGCTTCGCGCGGTGCCATGACCTTCTGGAAATCGGCCTGGCAGTTGGAGGCCTGGGCCTGGGCACCGCTGGTCATGAGCAGGCTTGCGCCAACGCCAAACGCGGCAGCCAGTGCCAGGGATGCAAGAGTATTCTGATCGTTACGCATACTGATTTTTTCTGCCTGCAAAGGAGACTGTCCCTGATTTACGCGATTTTGCGTCTGCCGTGAAGCCCGAGCGGTTGGCGAAAATCACGGCAACAATGTGACGCCTGCCATCATCCGCCAGGTCATGCCTGTCGCCTGGCTGAGGCTATGGCACGCAAGGCGGAGCCTTGAAGCCCCCCTGCAGCCGCTCCAGCATCGCGGAAACCGCAATGGGCGTCCGGTCCTCCAGCATCGGGCCGATGATCTGCACCCCCCTCGGCATCCCGTCTGGCGTGAATCCGGCAGGCGCTGCTGTGGCAGGCAGGTTACCGCCTGCCGCCAGCGCCGCCCAATGCAGGAAGTTGAGATAGGGCAGCGGCACGCCATTCACCTCGAGCGTGCGTGCCATGATGTTGGGTTCGTGGTCATGACGCAGCACCGACACTGGCGCAGGAGGGCACAGGATCACATCCCACCGCGCAAAGAAGGCGGCCCATTGCCGGATCAGGCGTTTGCGCCTGGAATCCACTTCCTGGTAGAAGCTGGGCGTCATGCGCATGCCTCTGGCCTGCAAGGCGGCGTGCGACAGGTCACCGGGCGCATAGAGACCGGCCCGACCCGCGATCTTGTCCCGGATGCGCGGCGGCAGGCCGTAGCCCACCAGCCAGTGGTTGAGCAGCGCGAACACCTCATAGGCCTCCTCGAAGCGGAAGCCGGGGCGGGCGCGCTCATCGACAATGGCGCCCTCGCTGGCCAGCAGCCGGGCCGCGTGGCGCACGCCATCCGCGACAGTCGCATCGACCGGCGCGAAGGCCTCATCGAGCCAGACCGCAACGCGCAATCCCCTGGGATCGGTCTTGCGGGGCGGCGGCAGCGCCTGGCCTGCCACAGCCGGGTTGCGCGGACCGCTCAGGATCGGCAGGAGAAAATCCAGATCGGCGGCATGGCGCGTCATGGGGCCGACCACCACAAGCTCGCTGTTGCGTTCCGTGCGCTTTTCCGGTGGCGGCGGGATGATGCCCCAGCTCGACACAAGCCCCCAGCTCGTCTTCAGGCCATGGATGCCGGTCGTCGCACAGGGCCAGCGCACGGAACTGCCCTGATCCGAGCCGATCTCGAAACTGCTCATCCCGGTTGCCACAGCCACTGCCGCGCCGCCCGATGATCCGCCGGGAGAACATTCGGTGTTCCACGGATTGCGGGTGATGCCATGCAGGGGATTGTAGCTCTGGAAATCGCCGGAAAAGACGGGAACATTGGTCTTTCCGATGATGATGGCACCGGCCTGCCGCAGACGCTGCACAGCGACGGCATCGACGCTTGGAACGCGGTCCTTCAGCACCGGACTGCCGCCGGTCGAGGGCATTCCCGCCACATCGAAGGCATCCTTGATGGTGACCGGCAGCCCTTCCAGCGGGCGCGCCGTACCCTCCCGAAGCCGGATATCGGCTGCGTCAGCGGCCTGCCTGGCACCTTCGGCATCAAGATGGACAATGGCATTCAGGACAGGGTTGAGCGTTGCGATGCGCGCCAGTGTCAGGTCCAGCAACCGGGCCGCAGAGAGCTGCCCGCTGCGCAGCAGGGCGATCTGGGCCTGCACCGGCAGCAGCAGCGGATCAGCAGTCATGATCACGGCTCACATGCTCGGTCCTCATGGCTGCTGCATCACCGCTTGCCGGTCCGGCTGCGCACCGCGTCCCGCCACTGTGTCAGGATGCCGTCGAGCACCTTGAGATCGGCCTGCTGCAACGTGCCCAGCGTGTCGGCCACGAAGGCCCTCTGCAGGCGAATGCCCTCATCCGCCGCCTTTCGGCCCTGGGCCGTGAGGTAAACCGCGTTGGAGCGCCGGTCGCCCGGCGCGTTGCGCCGCTCCACCAGTCCGGCCTCGACCAGCCTGTCAATCAAGCCGGAGACATTTCCCTTGGTGACGTAGAGGCGCGTGGCGAGGTCGCTCTGCGACAGGCCTTCCTGCTCGGTCAGGGTGGACAGGACATCGAATTGCGGGATCGACAAACCAGTCGGCTTCAGCGTCTGCCCCATTTCCCCGAAGACGCGCTGGTGCAGGCGGATGAAACGGAAATAGATGCGTTCGGGTGTTAGACTGTCAGGCATGGACCGGTTCCAGATACAGCCTCTGTCGTAAGGAGATGCGCGGCTCCATGCAATCATTGCCGAACAGGAAAATTGCCGTCATTCTGGGCAAAAATCAGCGTTCGCGCCGGGAGGGCGAGGTTTGATGCCAGAATCGCTACAGGGATTGATGCAGGATTGGCCGCTGCGGATTCACCGGATCATCGACCATGCCGCGATCTACCACCCTGACCGCCCCATCATCAGCCGCACGGTGGAAGGGCCGATCCAGCAGACAACCTACAGGCATGTCAGGGGGCGGGCGCTGCGGCTCGCCAAGCGGCTGGTGGCGGAAGGGCTGGCACCGGGCGACCGCGTCGCGACGCTGGCCTGGAACACAGCGCGGCATCTCGAGGCCTGGTATGGCATCACGGGTGCTGGCTGCGTCTATCACACGGTCAATCCGCGCCTGTTTCGCGATCAGGTGGCCTGGATCATCAACCACGCGGAGGATGCGCTTCTCCTGACCGATCTCACCTTCCTGCCGATCCTCGAGGCGATCCAGCCCCTGATCCCGACGGTCCGGCGTTTCGTGGTGCTGACCGACGCCGCCCATATGCCTCAGACCAGCTTGCGCGATGCAGTCGATTACGAGAGCTGGCTGGCAGAGGTGGACGAAGATTTCACCTGGCTGCCGGTCGACGAGAACGCCGCCGCCGGCATGGCCTACACCTCGGGCACGACGGGCAATCCCAAGGGGGTCGTCTATTCCCACCGCTCGAATGTGCTCCATGCGCTGGCGGTCAACAACGGGGATTACCTGGGCCTCAAGGCGCGGGATGTCGCCATGCCCGTGGTGCCGCTGTTCCATGCCAATGGCTGGGCCTTCGCCTTTGCCGCGCCGATGGCTGGCGCCGGTCTGGTGCTGCCGGGAGCCAAGCTCGACGGGGCGAGCCTGCTCGAATTGCTGAATGGTCACGGCGTCACGGTGACGGCGGCAGTGCCCACGGTCTGGCTCGGCCTGCTGCAGCATCTGGAGGCGACGCAGTCGCAGCTGACATCCCTGCAGCGCGTGGTCATCGGCGGCTCCGCCTGTCCGCGTGCCATGACCGAGGCGTTCGAGACAACCTATGGCGTTTCTGTCGCCCATGCCTGGGGCATGACGGAACTCTCGCCGCTGGGTTCCTTCTGTTCGCTCAAGCCCGAGACCGCCGGTCTCCAGGGCGATGCCCTCTACGATCTCAAGGTCAAGCAGGGCCATCCGCCCTTCACGGTCGAGATGAAGATCACCGATGATGCAGGCCGGGCGAGGCCCTGGGACGGCACGACCTTCGGGCGTCTCAAGGTCAAGGGACCGGCGGTCACGCGGGCGTATTTCAAGGCCGATGGCGATGCCATCCTCGACGACGAGGGCTTCTTCGACACGGGCGATGTGGCGACGATCGATCCCAATGGCTACATGCAGATCACGGATCGCGCCAAGGATGTGATCAAGTCTGGCGGGGAGTGGATCTCGTCCATCGACATCGAGAACCTGGCCATGGGTCATCCGGCGGTGGCCGAAGCCGCCGTCATCGGCGTGGTGCATCCCAAATGGGACGAGCGCCCCCTGCTCATCATCGTCCTGAAGCCGGGTGCCGCGGCAGACAAGACGGCGATCCTGGGTTCGCTCGAGGGCAAGATCGCGCGATGGTGGATGCCCGATGATGTGGCTTTCGTCACCGAGATCCCGCACACGTCCACTGGCAAGATTCAGAAGACCGCCTTGCGCGAGCAATTCCGCGATTATCGCTTCAAGCCGGACTGACCTATTCCTGCCGATTCTTCAAGAAACATTCACCCACACCCCGCTATCCGAAGCTTCGGATGATTC
>JANNFV010000696.1:0-5621 GCA_031380285.1 Hyphomicrobiales bacterium
GTCGATGCGGTCGATGCCACGGGGGCTGGCGACTGCTTCGACGGCGCTTTCCTGGCGGAATGGGTGCGTACGGGCGATCCCTTCGCGGCAGCGGCCTACGCGACCGTGGCAGCGGCCCTGTCCACCACGGGCTATGGGGCCGTTGCTCCCCTTCCGACGCGGGAAGCCGTTATGGCTGCGCTCAAGCGCTCTCGACCGGACGCCTGATCAGCAGCAGTGCTATGAAGGCGGACAACCCAAGCCCTCCAGTCAGCCAGATCGCATTCGCGCCATAGCGTTCCAGTGCAAGACCGAAGACGATGGGCGCAAAAGCCTGTGCCACGCGCGCCGGAGCGCTCAGCAATCCCTGCCGCAAACCGTAGCCCGCAGGCCCGAACAGCGCGAGCGGCAAGGTGCCCTTGGCGATGGTCATGACGCCGTTGCCAGCACCGTGGAGGATGGCGAAGGCATAGGCTGCGGGAGAGCCGACCAGCACCAGCGCCAGCACCGCAAGGGGATGCCCCAGCACTGCGACACGGGCGGAAAGCAGAGGATGAATATTGCGCAACAGGCCAAACTCGGCGACACGCGCCGCGACCTGCGCCGGGCCGATCAGCGCTCCGGCGAGGATTGCTACCGCCGTCGTCGCGCCCGCTGCCTCCAGCATGCGGGGCAGATGGCTCGAATAGGATGTGCTGCAGAACAGCCCGACCGCAAAGACATAGGACAGGAGCCACATCACCCGGCGCGGCATGGCTACCCCTGGCGCCGCACCCCCCTGTTCAGTCGGACGCGGTTGCACACCCGTCGGCAGCATGGCGTTCAGCGGCAGAGCGAGCAACAGATGCAAACCGGCCCATCCCAGGCAGGCCCCGCGCCAGCCGATCTCCGCATCCATGAGGGCAGACAACGGCCAGCCAATGGTACTGGCAAACCCTGCAACCAGCGTCACGCCCGTGATCGGGGAGCGTGCGGCGCTGCCATAGATGCCAGCGAGCGTGGCAAAGGCCGCCTCGTAGAGCCCGATTCCCATGCCGATGCCGATCAGGCCCCATCCAACAACCAACAGGAGCGAGCCTTGCATCAGGGACAGCACGGCCAGGCCGGAGGCAAAGAGCAGGTTGGAAATCATCAGCAGGCCACGCCCGCCGAACAGGTCGATGCGGCGTCCTGCCCATGGCCCGATCAGGGCCGATACGACCAGGGCACCAGAGAAGGCCGCGAATATCCACACGGGCGAGATACCCAGATCACGCGCCATCGGCGTCGCCAGCACGGCGGGAAGGTAATAGGTCGAGGCCCAGGACAGGGTTTGCGCCGTGCCCAGCGCCACGACAACGGACGTTGTCTGTGGGGGCAGCAGCCTCATCGCAAGCGGAAGCTCCGCTCCAGTTCAGCGATCTGCTCAGCCGTGAGAACCCGCACCGGCAGCCCCCGAGAGAGCACGACCAGCTTGGCCGTCTCCTCCAGTTCCTCCATGGCATACACCGCCGCTTCGAGCGTCAGACCGGCCACCACTGGGCCGTGATTGCCCAGCAGCACGGCCGGATGATCCGGCGCCCTGGCGAGGATCAGCGGCTTCACGGACGCATCCCCTGGCCGAGTATAAGGCACCACGGGCACGCGCCCGACGCGCATCACCACATAGGGCGTGATCGGTGGTATCGCGTCCTCCGGGTCCGTATCGGCAAGACAGGACAGCAGCGTCGCATAGGTTGAATGCAGGTGCACCACGGCCCGTGCCGAAGGCCGCGCTTCGTAGAATGCGAAATGCAGCGGCAATTCCTTCGTCTGCGGATCACCCGAGATATGGCGTCCTTGCGCATCCAGTTTGGACAGCCTGTCCGCTTCCAGGAAACCCAGGCAGGCATTGGTCGGCGTGAACAGCCAGCCGTCCCCCAGCCGCACCGAGAGATTGCCCGAGGAACCCGGCGTCAAGCCGCGCTCGAACAGCGACTTGCCAAGACGCACCAGATCAGCGCGCAGTCTGCCCTCTTCGCTCATGCTGCCCTGCCCGCCAGCACGCCTGCTGCCTTCTCGTAGAATTCGAGCGCTCCGAAATTGCCGGACTTGAGCGCGAGACGCAGCGGACTTGCCGTCACGGCGAGGGCAGGCACGCCTGGATCGATCTCCGGTCCGATGGCGAAGGCTTCGACACCAAGCGCCGTGACGACAGCTCCCGATGTCTCGCCACCACCGACGACCAGGCGCGTCACGCCCGCCGATGTGAGCCTCACTGCCAATTGCCCGAGGAACTGCTCGATGCCAGCCGCAACCCGCTGGCGCCCGTGTTTGTCCTGGGCGCTGCGCACCGCATCGGGCGAGGCCGAGGAATAGGCCATGGGCATGGCGTCAATCCGCTCCATCATCCATTGAAAGGCCCCATCCACCGTCATGCCGCCATCCATGATGGCATCGGGCAGCAGCGCCAGGGTCGGATGCGTTGTCGCGAAGGCCGCGACCTGCGCCAGCGACTGCGTCGAGCAGGAGCCGGACAAGGCAGCCGTCGGGCCTGCCGAGCCGGTGAAGGTCGAACCCTGGCCGGACAGCAGGCCCGCCCGGCGGAAATTGGCGGGCAGGCCAAGCGCGATGCCCGAGCCACCCGTCACAAGCTTATGGTCGGCGATGGCTTCACCCAGCGCCATCAGATCGTCATCGACAACGGCATCGGTCACCACCAGACGGTGTCCAGCTTCGGCTTGCTTCGCAAGAGCAGCGCGGATCGCGGCAGCACCCTGCCGCACCACAGGATAGGCCACCAGCCCGACCTCTCCCTGGGTCTGCAATTGCAGCCAGCGGCGAATATCCGCATCGCTCATCGGCGTCAGCGGGTGATGGCGCATCCCCGTGTCGGACAGCAGTTGTCCGTTGACGAAGAGATGCCCGTGAAACAGCGTCCGCCCCGTGGCCGGAAACACCGGGCAAACCACGGCAATGCCACCGAGACGGGCGAGCAGCGCTTCCGCCACCGGCCCGATATTGCCCTCGGGCGTCGAGTCGAAGGTCGAGCAGTACTTGAACAGGATCTGCCGACAGCCTTGGACCAGCAGCCAATCCAGCGCAT
The DNA here is from genome assembly GCA_031380285.1 of Hyphomicrobiales bacterium. GTDB lineage: Bacteria > Pseudomonadota > Alphaproteobacteria > Rhizobiales > Beijerinckiaceae > JADCCX01. The sequence goes on from JANNFV010000696.1 coordinate 3,044, forward strand.
CAAGCGATTGCGCCACGGCATCAGCCGCAGGGATGGTCCGGCTTTTCAGGGAGACGACGCCAGCCTCGCAAGATCCATCCGCCGTTCCCCTCGGGATGCCGACGAACTGCGTCGTCGCCATGCCCCCCTTGGCCAGCGTGTTGGCGAGATCGCTCGCGCCGGTGAAATCATCGGCGATGCAGCCGAGCAGCATGATTGGTCCTCTGCACGCGCCGTGCGTCTTCACGCATAGTGAAAGCGACAGCTGGAAATCTCAAGCATCTGGGACTCTCCAGAACCGCTGACGCGGCAGACGAGCCGATGCTCCTGCGTGATACGCCGGGAGCAGTTGCCCTTCAATCGATCTCTCAGGGGTTCCGGTTTTCCAAGGCCCGAAAATGGCGTGCGGGAAGCGGAAGTGATCAATTCATTGATTCGTTCAGCGATCTTTGGATCGTTCGCCTGCCAGTAGAGATAATGCTGGAAGGCAAGCTCCGAGAAGACAATCCGCATCAGGGCAGCGGCTTCATCGTTGCGGGATCAACCTCGACGACTTTCCCTTCATCCAGTTGCCGGATTGACGCAAAGAGATGCGCCGCATTCGCCGGATTGGAGAGCAGATGCAATGTTTCCTGCAAACCTTCCCACTCGGAAAGCGCCATGACGACAAGCGGCTCATGCCCTTGGCGCGTGACAACAAGCTGGTCGCGGTCCTGCTCCAGCTTGTCCATGTGGCTCGCCATGTTGGCGCGAAATTCGGTAAAGGTGACATGAGACATATCAGACATCCTAGATGTACATATTTATGTACACGCATGATTCTGCCTGTCAAATGCTCACATCAATAAATCGGGAACCGCCGCGTCAGCGCATGCACCTTGGCCTTGACCGCCTCTTCCACTGCCGCATTGCCCGCTTCGCCGTTTTTCGCCAGGCCGTCCAGAACCTCGGTGATCAACTCGCCCACGCGCTTGAACTCGGCCACGCCGAAACCGCGCGATGTGGCGGCGGGCGAGCCAAGACGAATCCCTGACGTGATCGTCGGCTTCTCGGTATCGAACGGCACGCCGTTCTTGTTGCAGGTGATGTGGGCACGTCCCAGCGCCTGCTCAGCTGCCTTGCCGTTGAGGCCCTTGGGGCGCAGGTCCACCAGCATCAGGTGGTTGTCGGTGCCGCCCGCGACGATGGCGAAGCCCGCTGTCTTCAGCGTCTCGGCCAAGGCCCTCGCGTTCTCCACCACCGCCTTGGCGTAGAGCTTGAACTCCGGCGTCAATGCTTCGCCGAAAGCCACCGCCTTGGCCGCGATGACATGCATCAGCGGGCCGCCCTGCAGGCCGGGGAAGATCGCCGAGTTGATCTTCTTCGCCAGCGCCTCGTCATTGGTGAGGATCATGCCACCACGCGGGCCGCGCAATGTCTTGTGTGTCGTCGTCGTGACAACATGGGCATGCGGGAACGGCGATGGATGCGCGCCACCCGCCACGAGACCAGCGAAATGCGCCATGTCCACCATGAAATACGCACCGACCTCATCCGCAATTGTTCGGAATGTCGCGAAGTCCCAGAGGCGCGAATAGCCCGAGCCGCCCGCGATGATGATCTTCGGCTTGGTCTCGTGCGCGATGCGGCGCACCTCCTCCATGTCGATGAGCTGGTTGTCCTGCCGCACGGTGTAATGCACCGGCTTGAACCACTTGCCGCTCATGTTGGGCGCGGCACCATGGGTGAGGTGGCCACCCGCAGCGAGATCAAGGCCCATGAAAGTATCACCGGGCTGCATTAGCGCCAGAAACACGCCCTGATTCGCCTGGCTGCCGGAGTTGGGCTGCACATTGGCGAACCCACAGTCGAACAGCTTGCAGGCCCGCTTGATCGCCAGGTCTTCGGCAAGATCGACAAACTGGCAACCGCCATAATAACGCCGTCCGGGATAGCCCTCGGCGTATTTGTTGGTCATCACCGAACCTTGCGCCTCCAGCACGGCGCGCGACACGATGTTCTCGGAAGCGATCAACTCGATCTCGTCGCGCTGACGGCCCAGCTCCAGGCCGACCGCATTGGCCAGCTCCGGATCGCGATCCGCCAGGGAGGCCCCGAAGAAGCTGTTGGAGAGATGGGCTTTCGCGGCAGCGGACATGGCTTGGCTCCGTAAAACACGTCAGATCAGATGCAGGCGGACTTACAGGGAAACTCCGGGATCACCAATGGCGCGCCACGAATATCAGCCCTGCATTACCGCAGACAAAAGCACATAACGATATCTTTATATCGTTATCAAGCAGAAAATCAGGCCGCGTCAGGCTCGCCCACGCAGCGGATCATCTGAACGCGCTTGGGCATCTTGCCCACGGCGGGGCGGAACTGGCCTGAGGCCGCATCCAGCACCATCAGCACGCCCGTTGCCACATCGAAATAGGCGCCGTGCAGCTGCAAGCGGCCTTTCGCTTCCAGAATCTGCACGCAGGGGAAGGTGCGCAGATTGGCGAGCGACGTCTCGATGCCCGCCAGAGCCAGACGCTCGATATAGACTGTCAGCGCCTCGTTGAACCCCTGCCCGCCTGTCCGTTCGGCGGCGGGACTGAGGAGCTTGATCCATTTG
>JANNFV010000104.1:0-4212 GCA_031380285.1 Hyphomicrobiales bacterium
CTTTCCCTGCACCCAGATCAGCGCGAAATTGCCCCGCGATGCACGCTGGGCCGCATCGCCTTCGTCGAGAATGGTGACGTCTCGTCCAGCCCGGGCCAAGCCGTAGGCCAGCGCCATGCCAACGACGCCACCGCCGATGACGGCAATGTCGCAATCATCTCCCGTTCTGCTTGTCACGACAGACGCCAAGGCCCTGGTCCAGCAATCCGAGGAGCAGAAATCAAGGCGCTTTCATATTGGCCGGACGGATCACCGGGGTCCATTTCTCCACCTCGCTGGCGACGAAGGCCCGCAGTGCTTCCGGGTCGCGCCTCACCGGGTCGGACAGTGAGGGAATGGTGCCGCTTGAGGGATTCGAACCCCCGACCCCCTCATTACGAATGAGGTGCTCTACCAGCTGAGCTAAAGCGGCTATTTCGCGTGCTCATAGCGGCCAAAACGGCCCGGCGCAAGTCAATCGCAACGCCAGCCGCAATGCCTGTCTCAGCACCATCCCTGACGACGTCCTCCGGCATAGGCACGGGCATGGCCTGTGGCGAGCAGGCTCTGGCTGACCACGCGACCATCGCCGGTCACGAGGTCGCCGAGCACCCGGCCGCCATATTTGTCGCGCCCCAGGGCGGTGAGATAGGCCCGCCCGCCCTTGAGCAGCGCAACAAGGGCATCCCGGGATGCTTCCGCCTTGCGGGCCTCCTCCGGGCAGTTGGCCCGCATTTCCGGCGCGTCGATGGAGCGCAGGCGCACACGGGTCACGATCATCTGATCGAGCCAGACATGGGCCTTCACCTCGACCGTATCGCCGTCGATGACACGCACCACCTCGACCGGGATCACGGCCTGCGGAAGAACGGGCGACGCTGCTGGAGGCTCCGGCACTGTCTCGAGAGGCGGCAAGAGAGGCGGCAAGACAGAAGGCAAGACAGAAGGCACGACAGAAGGCAAGGGAGCGGCGTTGATCGCCACAAGCACAGCGACGGCCAACCCGGCAAGGGCGCTGCTGCAAGCGGTGAAGGGCATGGCAACGGACATGCCGCACCATAGCAGAGATTATCCAGAAATAAATCCTATAATAGGCATTAAATACAAATATGGGCTAAAAATCACTGGTCAAACCCTTGATCTCCCAGTCATTGTAACGCACGGGGTCCTGGCCGCCCCGGCCATTGACCTCGGGAGATTGGGCCAGCGCGGCCTCACGCTCGGCCTGCGCCTTGCGCCGCTCCGCCGCTTCCGCCAGGGCGCGACGGGCGGCAGGAGACAGCGGCTTTTGAGCCGCGGCAGGCGCGCGATTATCGGGAGGCCGGTCAGAGGGCATCATTCAGGCTCATTTCCAGTTGACGTCACGCCTGATCTAGGGGACGCGCTGAGCGATGCCAAGCTTCGATCCCTCCGGCTTGCCCGGGCGCGTCCTGTATCGTGACGCCATGATGCTCATCCTCGACAAGCCGCCGGGCATCGCCGTGCACAAGGGCGCGGGCTATGGCGACAATCTCGAGGCGCATTTCGACCGCCTGCGGCTGGACGCCGACGAAACCCCCGCCCTGGCGCATCGCCTGGACAAGGACACCTCGGGCTGCCTCGTCCTCGGGCGCAACCGCGAGGCCCTGGCCAAGCTCGGCGCATTGTTTCGCGATGGACGGGTGGACAAGACCTACTGGGCCATCACCACCGGCGTTCTGTCGCCCGACGAAGGCATCATCGACGCGCCCCTCATGCGCCGCTCCGCCGACAAGCGCAGCTGGTGGATGAAGGTCGATCCGGCGGGCGATGCCAGCCTGACGCGCTGGCGTGTGCTGGGGCGTGCCGACGGCATCACCTGGGTGGAACTGAAGCCGGAGACGGGCCGCACGCATCAGCTGCGCGTGCACTGCGCCCATGCCGGCGCGCCGATCGCGGGAGACCACGTCTATGGCGGCGACCACGCCAGGTCAGTGGCGCGGCACATGCATCTCCATGCTCGCCGGATCACCCTTCCGCTCGCCAGGGACAATCCCGTCACCGTGACCGCCCCACCGCCCGTCCACATGCACACGCTGCTGGCCGCCTGCGGCTGGCGAAACGAGGCCATCGCATCATGACCGGGCAAGCGACAGCACCCAGGCAAACTCGACCGGACGGGCTGGCCGCCCGGCGCCTCGCCTGCGAGGTGATCGAGGACGTGACAAGGCGGCGTCAAGCCCTCGATGACCGGCTCGACCGTTTGGCGCATGACGCTCGCTTCCAGGCGCTGCAACCCAATGACCGGGGCCTCGTGCGTGCCATCGCCACGGCGACGATGCGGCGTCTTGGCCTGATCCGCAAGGCACTCTCGGATCGGCTCGACCGGGGCATGCCCCTGCGCAGCGGCAGGCTGGAATGCTTCCTTCTCGGCGCGGTGGCGCAAATCCTGGTGCTGGAAACCGCTCCGCATGCCGCCGTGGACACGGCAATCACCCTGGCACGAGAGGATGCGCACGCGAAGCATTTCACCGATCTCGCCAATGCCGTGCTGCGGCGCATCGCCACGGAAAAGGCCGCCATCATGGCTGATGCCGATGCCCTGCTGATCGATACGCCTGATTGGCTCGCACAGCGCTGGACGCGCTTCTACGGGGCTGAAGCGGCCAGATCGATTGCTGCTGCCCATGTCACCGAGCCATCCATCGACATCTCGGTGAAATCATCGCCCGAGAGCTGGGCGGAGCAACTTGGCGGCATCGTCCTGCCGACCGGCTCGATCCGCCTGACCGCGCGAACCGCCATTCCGCTCTTGCCGGGCTTCAGCGCGGGCGAATGGTGGGTGCAGGATGCGGCAGCCGCCATACCTGCCCGGTTGCTGCGGGCAAGACAGGGCCAGCGCGTGCTGGACCTTTGTGCGGCTCCCGGCGGCAAGACGGCACAGCTCGCGCTGTCAGGGGCCAGCGTGACGGCTGTGGATCGCGCCGCACCCCGCATGGAGCGCCTGAAGGAGAACATGCTGCGCCTGAAGCTCGACGTGGAGACCATCGTCATGGAGGCAACGGCCTACCAGACCGATCATCTCTTTGATGGGGTGTTGCTGGATGCGCCCTGCTCGGCCACCGGCACCATCCGCCGCCATCCTGATGTGGCCTGGTCGAAGACGCTGGAGGATGTCTTCAAGCTCGCCAGCCTGCAGGCGCGGTTGCTCGATCACGCGGCCACCCTGCTCAAGCCGGGCGGAACGCTCGTCTATGCGACCTGCTCGCTCGAGCCGGAAGAGGGCGAAAACCAGATCGACCGGTTCCTGGCGCGAAACAACCACTTCCGGCGCGATCCGGTCGAGCCTGGCGAAACAGGGGGTGACAGCCAGCTCATATCGGCCCAAGGAGACCTCCGGTGCCTGCCCTGTCACTGGCCCAACCCTGTGGAGCGGCTGGCTGGCATGGATGGCTTTTTCGCCGCACGCCTTGTCCGCCATGCGGTCTAGCGCTTACGATACCGGTCTTGTGCTGACGGATGTTCCAGCAACAGCCTGAAGGATCAAGGGCTTGGGAATATGGGCTTGGGAATGAAGGGTGGGTTGTCCGACGGCGCGTTCGCGGCTGTTGCCGCACGCCAGGGCATGCGGCGCATGGCGGCAGGCGCGGCACGCCTTCTCGCGCCTTTTGGTGCCCGTATCCCGCAGAAGCTGCTGATTGCTCCGCAGGACATCCGCACCTCGGACCCCACGATTGCCGCCGACTTCTATGCGGGCCAGCTGAAGCTTGCGGGCAAATTGCTGGAAACGCATGGGCAATCTCCCTTCGAGCTGGAACCGCCCTCTGAAGCCTTCGCGGTTGAATTGCACGGTTTCGGCTGGCTGCGCCATCTGCGCGCGACCGATTCCGCCCTGTCCCGGGCGCAAGGCCGTGCCCTGGTCAAGGACTGGATCCAGGGGCAGAAGGCTGGACCGGGCAGCATAGCGCGGCGGCCCGATGTGGCGGCGCGGCGGCTGATCTCCTGGCTGAGCCAGAGCCCGCTCCTGCTGGACGGGGCTGATCCGGCCTTCTATCGGGCCTTCATCAAGGCCGTAGCAATGGATGCCAGCCTCCTGAGGCGCGCCCGGCGTGCCGTTCCAGACACCGAACTCAAGCTGATGATCCAGGTCGCACTGACCTATTATGCCCTGAGTTCCTCCGAGGCAGACGCCGAGATGAAGGATGTCTCCGCCCAGCTCTGTGCCATGCTCGAAACACAGATCCTGTCCGATGGCGGGCATGTCAGCCGCAATCC
>JANNFV010000130.1:0-2013 GCA_031380285.1 Hyphomicrobiales bacterium
TTTCCGCCACCAGGATGCGATGGCCCTTTGCCGCGAGGGCCAGCGCCGCACTGAGCCCGGCGATGCCGCCTCCAACGATGGCGATGGGGGCGCCTGGCGGTGTCAGGTCAGGCCGCCTCGTTCAGGAGGCAGCCCTTCGGCTCCGTCTCATCCGCGTGCAGGGCCTTGTTGTAGCGATACAAGGTCGAGCAATAGGGGCAGATGATTTCATCATCGCTGCCCATGTCGAGATAGACATGGGGATGGTCGAACGGAGCCGTCGCGCCGATGCACATGAATTCCTTCGCGCCCACCTGGATCACGGTTGCGCCCTGATCGTTGTGGAAATGCGGAATGGTGCCTGCGGCCATGACTTGTCCCCGTGACTACGGCTCCCGTTTAACCCCGCGTGACACAAAACGAAAGAGGCTTGGCGACAACGCTCATTGTGTGAATCGCGACCATTGGCTACGCCAGACACATGAAGACCTTCGACAACGCGGGCGTGACCATCGCCTATATCGATGTGCCTCCGACCACCGAGGATATCGGCGAGCCCATCCTGCTCATCCACGGCTTCGCCTCGACGCATGCCGTCAACTGGCTGAACACGCTGTGGGTCAAGACGCTGACCCATGCGGGACGCCGGGTGATCGCGCTCGACAATCGCGGCCACGGTGCCAGCACGAAGCTCTACTCTGTTCCTGACTACGTGACGGACACCATGGCAGGCGATGCCGCCGCGCTGCTGGAGCATCTCGGCATCCGGCGCGCCGATGTCATGGGCTATTCGATGGGGGCGCGGATCACGGCTTTTCTGGCGCTCGGACGGCCCGATCTTGTCCGTTCCGCCATCCTGGGTGGCCTTGGCATCCGGCTGATCGAGGGTGTCGGGCTGCCGGTCGGCATTGCCGATGCGCTCGATGCGCCCGATCTGGCCGATGTCACCGATCCGATGGGGCGGATGTTCCGGGCCTTCGCCGATGCCAACGGGCAAGACCGCAAGGCGCTTGCCGCCTGCATCCGGGGCACACGGCAGACCTTGAAACCGGCGGGCGCGGCGGCGATCACGGCACCCGTGCTGGTGTGCGTGGGAACGAATGACCCCATTGCGGGCGATCCGCATGCGCTTGCGGCCCTGTTTCCGCATGGACGGGCCGTCGACATACCCGGGCGGGATCACAATCTTGCGGTGGGCGACAAGGTGTTCAAACAGGCCGTGCTGGCGTTCCTGGACGAACGCCCATGAAGCCTGCCCCCATCGCGGTCGATGTGCGGCCAGGTCTTCGTCTCGTCGGTGATGTGTTCGGCGCTGGTGGCCCCCCTGTGATCTTCCTGCATGGCGGAGGGCAGACCCGGCACAGCTGGCGCAAAACGGCTGCCGCCCTTGCCAAGGATGGCTTCACCGCCATCGCCTTCGATCAACGCGGCCATGGCGAGAGCGGGCGTGCGCCAGACAGACACTACGGTTTCGAGGCATTCGCCCAGGATGCAGCGGCGCTTGCCGAGGCCATGACCCTGCGCTTTGGTCGAAAGCCTGCCGTTGTCGGCGCGTCGCTCGGCGGCTTGAGTGCGCTGATTGCAACAGGCTTGCAGAGGACAAACCCGTTCTCGGCACTCGTGCTGGTCGATGTCACGCCGCGCATGGACCCGCGTGGCGTGGATGCCGTGCAAGGCTTCATGCGGGACAAGGCCGCCGAAGGTTTCGCCACCGTCCAGGACGCCGCCGATGCCATATCGGCCTACCTGCCGCACCGACCCAAGCCGACTTCGCTTGATGGCCTGCGCAAGAACCTGCGCCGGGCGGACAATGGCCGCTATTACTGGCACTGGGACCCCGATTTCGTGAACGGTCCCCATCCCATCGAGAACCACCGCGACCGCATTGAGGATCTCGCGCTGTCAGCCGCTGCAGCACTGGCAATCCCTTCCCTCCTCGTGCGGGGCGGATCAAGCGAACTGGTGCGACGCGAGCAGGCGGACGAATTTCTGTCGCTGGCCAAGGGCTCGGAATTCGTCGATGTCGCCGAAGCG
>JANNFV010000157.1:0-10850 GCA_031380285.1 Hyphomicrobiales bacterium
TTCGATGATGCCAGCCTCAAGCTGCAAAGGCTGGAAGTCTCCGCCTCCGGAACGGTCGGCAGCCTGACGTCCAGCATTCTTTATGCCCGTCAGGAGGCGCAGCCTGATCTCGGTTTCGTGCGCCGCAGGGAGGGTGTGTCCTTCAGCAACACACTGAAGCTGCCCAACAGCTGGTACACCACGGGCAGCATCAATTTCGATCTTGATCGCTATACGTATGATCGTGATTACGCGGAGTTCCTGCGTTACTATGGCAACACCGCCAATGTGCCGCTGAAGTATGACCGTTCGCCATTCCGCATGTCATCCTACTCGCTCGGCATCGGCTATATTGACGAGTGCACGACCTTTGCCGTGACCTACAGCCGTTCACTTGCGGAAAACATCGGCGCTGCACGCACGACGGCCAGCACCGTGTTCTTCCGCCTGGAGCTCAAGCATCTCGGACAGTTGAATTACCGTCAGGCCACCGGCTCGACGTCCACCGTAGATGGCACGCGCTGAGTTCAGCGGGAGGATTCGAGCATGCTGCATCGTGTTGCATACATCGCCATTGTTTTGGCTGTTACGGGATTTGCGTCACCTGTTTACGCGCAATCCTCGATTGCGACCGTCAACGGTGAACCGATCACGAACCGCGATGTCGAGCAGCGCATGAAAGTGTCCTCGGCGCTGTTCCGTCAGCCCCTGAGTCGTCCTGCCGCACTGCAGGAACTGATCGACGACCGGGTCAAGCTCAGTGAAGGGCGGCGGCTCGGCATGCGCATGACGCCCGCCGGCCTCGAAGATTCGATGTCCCGCCTGGCCACAAGCGTGCGCCAGTCACCCGCCCAGTTCGAACAAAGCCTGGCAAAGGCCGGCATCGACTCGGAGGCGGTCAAGGCCAAGATCTCGGCGCAGGCGATCTGGACAGAACTGCTGCGCCAACGTGCGCGGTCGCAAAATATTTCCAATGCCGAATTGAACGCGGAACTGGAACGCCGGGCGGCCAAGGGCGACGCCAAGGTGATCGACTATGTCATCCGCCAGGTCGTTTTTGTGGTGCCCGCGGGCAGCAACCCTGGACAACGCGAGCGTGACGCCAGCGCCGCGCGTGGGCGCTTCACGGATTGTGATGCGGGTGTGGACTACATGCGCACCCTGCGCGATGTAGCGGTGAAAGAGCGCATTGGCCGCTCCTCGGTCGATCTGTCCAAACCGACCCAGGATTTGCTCGCCAAGACGCCTGTCGGTCGCCTCACGGCACCCTTCCGTTCCGAGCAGGGCATAGAGATGATCGCGGTCTGCGAAAAGAACGAGCGGCAGGACAACATGGTGCTGCGCAACCAGATCGAGCAGGAAATGATGCAGAAGCGCGCGGAGGGAACCTCTTCGGGCTATCTGAACGAACTGCGTGCCAAGGCCGAAATCCGGCGCTGACGGGCGCTCGACACCTCGATGGCGCAGATCGATGCCCTGCCCCCGCTGCGTGATGTCATCGCCGCGCATGACCTGTCGCCCCGCAAGGCACTCGGGCAGAATTTTCTCCTCGATCTCAACCTGACATCGCGCATCGCCCGCAGCGCGGGTGATCTCGCTGGCTTTCACGTGCTGGAGATCGGCCCCGGACCGGGGGGCTTGACGCGGGCCATCCTCGCGGCCGGTGCTGAAGGCGTGACGGCAATCGAGATGGACGAGCGTTGCCTGCCCGCGCTGGCGGAGATTTCGGCGCATTATCCCGGCAAGTTGCGCGTGATCCAGGGCGATGCGCTGAAGCACGACATGGCGGGGCTTTGCGCGGGCCGCCCCACGCATATCATCGCAAACCTGCCCTACAACGTCGCCACGCCACTGATCATCAGCTGGTTGCAGGCGGAACCCTGGCCACCGTGGTTTGCCTCGATGACCGTGATGGTGCAGCGGGAATTTGCCGAACGCATGGTGGCCACGCCTGAGCAGCGCAAGGATTATGGCCGGCTGGGCGTGCTGACGGCGCTCCGGGCAGAAGCGCGCATCCTGTTCAACGTGCCGCCAACCGCCTTCGTGCCACAGCCCAAGGTGATGTCGAGCGTGGTGCAGGTGCTGCCGCGCCAGGATGCGCCGATCTTCACCATGTCCATTCTGGAGGATCTGACGCGGGCGGCATTTGGCCAGCGGCGCAAGATGCTGCGCCAATCGCTGAAAGGTCTCGGCGACAGCGCTGCACTGCTGGAAGCCTGCGGCATTTCACCGGAGAAACGGGCGGAGGAAATTGCGCCGGATGCCTTCCTCGCCATGGTTCGGGTTCTGGAAGCGCGACGCAGCAAGGCGTGAGCACGGCAATAGAGCCGATCAGGCCTGCAGCATCGCCTCGAGATCAGCCGACATGGCTTCCGCGGCCCGACCCAGGTCCGGATTGCGCGAGCGAGCACTGCGGGCCGCGGCCAGGATGCATCGCAGCGTCGCGAAGGACTCCTCGATGTCGTCATTCATCAGGACGTAATCGAAGTGGTTCCAGTGCTTCAATTCCGTCCGCGCCGTTTCAAGGCGACGGCGGATCACGGCGGGCGCATCCTCGGCCCGGCGCTCGAGGCGCGATTTCAGGACGGCGGCGCTGGGTGGGAGGATGAAGATGCTGACGATATGCTCTCGCATCGTCTCGTAGAGCTGCATCGTCCCCTGATAGTCGATGTCGAACAGCACATCGCGGCCTTCCGACAGGGCCTTTTCCACCGGTTCTCTCGGCGTGCCGTAGAAATTGCCATGGACCTCTGCCCATTCCAGCAATTCGCCGCCGCTGCGCATGGCGTCGAAACGGGCGGGGCTGACGAAATGATAGTGGATGCCCTCGGCTTCGCTGGGGCGGCGCGGGCGCGTGGTGGCCGACACCGACATGCTGATCGCCCGGTCGCTCTGCAGCAGCATGCGGCTCAAGGTGGACTTGCCTGCGCCCGAGGGCGACGCAATGACGAACAGCACGCCCTTGCGCTGACCCATCGGCACCACCCGCCCCTCACTCGACATTCTGCACCTGCTCCCGCAGTTGCTCCACCAGCGTCTTCAGGTCGATGCCGATCACGGTCAGAGCCATATCGTTGGATTTAGCGCACAAGGTGTTAGTTTCGCGTGAAAGCTCCTGCGCCAGGAAGTCGAGCCGCCGCCCCACAGCTCCACCGCGCCGGATGAGATCGCCCACCTGCTGCACGTGTGAGGCCAGGCGATCCAGCTCCTCGCGGATATCGGCCTTCACGGCGATCATCATCGCTTCCTGATGCAGCCGCTGGCTGTCGAGCTGCTCTGCCGAGGCGGCACCGAGCAAATCCTCGACCTGCCGGTGCAGGCGCTGGCGAACCGCTTCCGGTCCGCGCGATGGCAATTGATCGGCCTGTCGGGCGAGGCTGCCGATGCTGGCGATCCGCTCCTCAAGCACCCCCTGGAGGGCATCTCCCTCGCGTTCGCGCATGGCGCAAAGCGCAATGATGGCCTCTTCCAGCGAGATGATCATGGCCTGCGACAAGGCTTCGATATCATCGGTCGTCTCGTCGGGATCGACCGTTTCCACGACACCGCGCACACCCAGCAAGGCGTCGATGGAGGGCGGGGCCAGACCTGCGGCGCGGGCGGATAGCGACAGTTTCTCGGCAAGAGCGCGCAGCAGCGGCTCGTTGATCCTGATGTCCGTCACCTTGTCCGGTCGGGAGAACTCCAGCACGGCATGCACGGTGCCGCGCCCAATGACAGTACCGATCATGCGTCTGGCCTCGGCCTCCACCTGATCAAAGCCCGGCGGCAGGCGCAGCCGGAGATCAAAGCCCTTGGCGTTGACAGTCTTCAATTCCCACGCCCAGACGGCTCCTCCGGCCTGCCCTTGCGAGCGGGCAAATCCTGTCATGCTGCGGATGGTCATGGGGGTGGCGTATCGTCAGCGGAGTTGCGGAATGGTCTTGGCCGAGTTCAGGTCGTAGGTCTTGTTCCGGAGCGGATCGCGGGCCGTGCCCTCCACTGCGTCAAAGCCGCGTCCTGGCCCACGGCGCACGGGCGCAGGGGCGGTCTCAGGCTCGATCGCGGCAAGATCAGCCGCGTTGTTCTGCACCAATGGCCCCGGCGTGCTGCCCGCCTGCTGCGAATTGCGTTGGATCGATTGACGACGGCCAGGAGCCACGGGATAGCTTTCGACCCCACCGGATGACGGCTGCTGCGGCTCGTCCACGAAGGCCCCGCCCGGTGCCTGAATCCCGCCTTGGCCCGGTGCTCCCGAACCAATGATGCCGCTGAAGACCTCAAGCGGCGCAGCCGGTACATTGTAGGCAGACGCCGCAGGCGGCAGCGCCGGATTGGCGGTCGAAGGGCCACCAAGCTGAAAGCCTGGCGGAACCAGGTCAGACCTTTGGCCCGGGCGTGGCGTGGGTGCGGGTGGTGTGGCTGGTGCTGGAGCGATCTGCGCGGCACCCGGCGTTTCGCCCCGCTCGATCTGACGCCAGCGAGCGACATTGCGGTTGTGCTGTTCCAGCGTCTCCGCGAAGGCGTGGCCGCCTGTCCCGTCGGCCACGAAGAAGATATCGCGCGTGCGGGAGGGATTGGCCGTCGCTTCCATCGAAGCGCGGCCTGGATTGGCGATGGGGCCTGGCGGCAGGCCATTGATGACATAGGTGTTGTAGGGCGTAGGCTGGCGCACCTCTGTCGCGAGAATGCCGCGACCCAGCGTGCCTTTTCCACCGACCAGACCATAGATGATGGTGGGATCGGATTCGAGGCGCATGCCACGATTGAGCCGGTTGACGAACACCGAGGCAACGCGCGTGCGCTCATCCGCACGACCGGTTTCCTTCTCGACGATGGACGCCAGGATCACCAGGTCGGACGGAGCCCGCAAGGGCAGATCAGGGCTGCGTCGTGCCCAGATTTCCTGCAGCATCTTGCGCTGTTCGGCCTCCATGCGGGCCAGCAACTGCTCTCGGCTGAAGCCACGGCCAAAGCGGTAGGTATCCGGCAGGAGGGCACCCTCGCGCGGCACTGTGCGGATGTCGCCCACTAGAATGTCGTTTTCCCGCAGGCGGTTGACGATCTGCTCGCTCGTCAGCCCCTCCGGGATGGTGATGGAATGCAGGATCGATTTTCCATCCACCAGAATATCGCGCACTTCCTTCAGCGAAATGCTCTGCTTGAACTGATATTCCCCGAATTTCAGGTTGGGGCTGCCGTTGAGATAATGCTGGGCCTGGAAGAGCAGGGGCTGGCTGATCACGCCCTCCTGCTCCAGGATTTGCGAGATATCCATCAATCCCGAGCCACGCGGGATGAAGACAACCTTGTCCTGCGCCAGTGGCCCCGGCGCATTGAGCTGGCTCTGCCCATACATGATGCCGAACCCGCCAACGATGGCAACAAACACGAGAAGCGTGAACAACGCACTGAGTTTGCTCAAGAATCCGCCGGAGCGGCGGCGGCGCGGCGGCTCGGGTGGCTCAGGCGGCTTGACCGGCTGCAACGCCTCGCGCGCGCCACGCGGCGACCAGCGCCGTCCCGATGGGGGCGGCGTCGGATCGTTCATGAGGCTACCGCCAGAGGCTGGAACCAGATTGTCAGCCGACATCGGCCTGCTCGTTTCCCCGAAAAAGCATCTTGAACCCTTATACTATCGCGCGGGTGAATGTGGCAATTGCGCGTCGCAAGGGAAACGTCCTGGCGATGTTTTCACAGGAATTTCCCTAACCTTATATCATGGCCATGCCGCCATTCACATGAATGGTTTGGCCCGTGACATAGGCTGCTTCGGTTGACGCGAGATAAACGGCCGTTGCGGCAATTTCATGGGCGCTGCCAAGGCGACCCATGGGCACCGATCCGAGGATGCCCTCTTTCTGCTTGTCATTGAGTTCGGACGTCATGGCGGTCTCGATGAAACCCGGCGCGATGCAGTTGACCGTGATGTTGCGGCTGGCCACTTCCGCCGCCAGCGATTTGGACATGCCGATCATGCCGGCCTTGGAAGCCGCATAGTTGCCCTGTCCCGGATTGCCGGTGACGCCGACAATCGACGTGATGCCGATGATGCGGCCATGACGCCGTTTCATCATGCCGCGCAGGGCGGAACGCGACAAGATGAACCCCGCCGTCAGGTTGACCGCGATCACCTTGTCCCAATCGTCATCCTTCATGCGCAGGAACAGCCCATCGCGCGTCAGGCCCGCATTGTTGACGAGGATATCGAGGCTGCCCATCGCCGCTTCTGCGGCTGGCACAAGGCTTTCCACCGATGCGCGATCAGACAGGTCAGCGGTCACGACGTGAACGCGGCTCCCCAGTGTCGCTGCCAAGGCCTCCAGCGCCTCGCGCCGCGTGCCAGACAGCGTCACCGTTGCACCCTGGGCGTGGAGAGCCGTGGCGATGGCGGCTCCGATGCCACCCGATGCGCCTGTCACAAGCGCGGTTTTCCCTGCAAGATCAAACATCTGTCGAATTCTCCTCAGCCAGCGGCCTGAAATGCGGCAACATCGGCAGGCGTGCCGACCGCAGCAGCGGTCCCACCTTCCGCAATGCGCTTGACCAGGCCATTGAGCACCTTGCCCGCGCCGATCTCGACGAAATGGGTCACGCCCTGGGACGCCATGAATTGCACGCTTTCCCGCCAGCGGACCGTGCCTGTGACCTGGCGCACCAGCAGCGCCTTGATCTCCGCCGGATCCGTCACGAAATCCGCTTTCACGTTGGCAACGAGAGGAACCGCAGGTGCATTGACCGTAACCTTGGCCAGCGCTTCCGCCATGGCATCTGCCGCTGGCTGCATCAGGCTGCAATGGAAGGGCGCGGAGACCGGCAGCAGCATGGCGCGCTTGGCTCCCCTGGCTTGCGCCTGCACAATCGCCCGCTCGACCGCCGCCTTGTGTCCGGACACCACGACCTGCCCGCCGCCATTGTCGTTGGCGGCCTGGCAGACCTCACCTTGCGCCGCATCCCGGGCAATCGCATCCGCCGTTTCGAAATCAAGGCCCAGCAGCGCGGCCATGGCTCCGACGCCCGCTGGCACGGCGGCCTGCATGGCATTGCCCCGGATGCGCAGAAGGCGGGCCGCATCGCCGATCGACAGCGATCCGGCTGCAGCCAAGGCGGAATATTCGCCCAGCGAATGCCCGGCGACGCAAACTGCCGCTGTCTTCAGATCAACGCCAGCCTCCGTTTCCAGTACGCGCATCGCTGCCATGCTGACCGCCATCAAGGCGGGCTGGGCATTTGTCGTCAGCGTCAATGCGTCGAGCGGCCCCTCGAACATCAGGTGAGACAGCTTCTGCGAGAGCGCGGCATCCACCTCATCGAACACGGCCCTTGCCACGGGATACCCCTCGGCAAGAGCCTTGCCCATGCCGACGGACTGGCTGCCCTGTCCGGGGAAGATGAAGGCTGTTTTTGCCATGGACGCCTCTCGAAACAGACCTGCGAAGTTTGAAAAACACGCAATGTGCCTTCGCACCACACCGTGCGGATAACATTGTCAAGCTTTTGCGGTGTTCTGGATGGCTGATCCAAGCGTGTCAGAGCAACCGAATTTTCAAGATTGCTGCCAGATTTTGACAGCAGCTTTATTATGATCGACTATCTGAAAGCCCAATCATGTCACGCTCGGAACGCCTTCTCACACTCATCCAGGCCCTGCGCCGTCACCGCAGGCCGGTGACCGGTGCTGTGCTGGCCGACGAACTCGGGATCAGCCTCCGCTCGCTTTATCGTGATATCGCGACGTTGCAAGGACAGGGCGCGACCATCGAGGGTGAGGCAGGCGTGGGCTATGTGCTGAAGCCCGGCTACATGCTGCCTCCCTTGATGTTCTCCGAGGACGAAATCGAAGCCATCGTGCTGGGTTCGCGCTGGGTGGCACAGCGCGGCGACGACAGCCTTTCCAGGGCGGCACGCAACGCCCTGGCCAAGATTCTCTCTGTCCTGCCAGCGGACCTGCGGGATGAGGCGGAATTGTCTTCGCTGTTGATCGGACCGGGTGAACCGATTGCCGTGGGCGACCAGGAGCTCGCGCAGATCCGCACGGCCATCCGCAAGGAGCGCAAGCTCGTCATTGCCTACGGCGACAAGTCGGGAGCGGCCACGCAGCGCACGATCTGGCCGTTCGCCCTGGGCTATTTCGACCACGCTCGCGTCGTGGTGGCATGGTGCGAAATGCGTGAGGATTTCCGGCATTTCCGCACCGACCGCATCCATGGGCTGCAATGGATCGACACCCGGTATCCGCGCCGCCGGGCGCAACTGCTGGCGGATTGGCGGCTCAGCGAAGGGATTGCATCCTGAGGGGTAAACAACGAAGACTGCTGACACAATCTGACAGTGGGTTGGCATATCTGTCCTGAGCCGCACCATCAGGTGCCGCTTTCCTAACAACAGGATCGTCCCATGCCCGCCTTCAGCTTTGTTCTGCTTTACGTCCAGAACCCGCCTGCCAGCGCAGATTTCTATTCCCGGTTGCTCGGACAACCGGTGATCGACAGTTCCGATACGTTCTGCATGTTGCCCCTGCGGGAAGGATGCATGCTCGGTCTCTGGTCGAGAGAAACCGTCGCCCCTGCACCTGCCGCAATGCCCGGTTCTGGCGAGATCGCCTTCACCGTTGCCGATCGCGCGGCTGTCGAGGCTGAATACCAGGCTTGGGCGGCCCGTGGTCTCACCATCGCGCAGCCGCCGATCCAATTGGATTTTGGTCACACATTCGTGGCGCTCGATCCCGATGGCAACCGTTTGCGCGTCTTTGCGCCGGAGGCAGCATGACACCGCAAAAGCACTGGATCGCCGTCGCCTCCGCAGAGCATGTGCGGTTGGGGCGCGAGGGCGGCTATATGCAGGTCTGCCACGGCAAGCGTGGACCTCTCGCCCGTGTGCAGCCCGGCGATGGCGTGGTCTATTATTCACCCACGGAAGTGTTTCGAGGTCCCGGCAAACTGCAGGCTTTCACCGCCATTGGCCGGGTCAAAGACGGCGTACCTTATGCCTTCGACATGGGCGGCGGATTTGTACCGTTCCGGCGGGGTGTGGACTGGTTCGAAGCCGAAGAGCGCCCGATCCAGCCGCTGCTGGATCAATTGGAGTTCAGCGCGGGGCGGCGGAACTGGGGATATCAGTTGCGGTTCGGGTTGTTTTCGATCAGCGCCAAGGACTTTGGGGTGATCGCAAAGGACTTTGGGGTGATCGCAAAAGACATGGGCGTCCAGCAATTGCCTTCGTCTCAACCAAACTGAAGGCTGCCCCCCGCGATCCATAAGGTTTCTTGCTGACTGTCGCCATCGCGGTTTTGCCGATAATCTTGCTGGATGAACCCTCTGATCAATTCCTTCCCGGGATGACACGGCCTTACAGCCGCGCTGAAATGATCGCCGATGGCATTCTGCATGCGGTGGCACTGGTGCTGGCAATCATTGGCGTTGTCGCGCTGGCGGCCTATGTCGGACTGCAACGCAGCGGGATCGAGCTTTCGGCAACTCTGATCTACGGCGCAGGGCTGATCCTGATGCTCAGCTTCTCCTTCGCCTACAACATGGTCACGCAGGAGCAGTTGAAGACATTCCTGCGCCGCCTCGATCATTCCGGCATCTATCTCATGATCGCGGGAACCTACACGCCGCTGCTGACCCAGCTGGACGATATCCGGACAGCCTGGATGCTGGGCGCTGTGGTCTGGGTTGGCGCATTGCTCGGTATCCTGTTGAAATTCGCCTGGCCACGCCGGTTCGAGAACGGCTCGGTGATCGTCTATCTCGCACTGAGCTGGGTGGGCATTCTGGCGATCCAGCCTATCACGAGCGCCTTGCCGACAATCTCTTCAGTGTTGCTGCTCGTGGGCGGCGGGCTCTATTGCATCGGCATCCTGTTCCATCTCTGGGAGAAATTGATGTTCCACAATGCGATCTGGCATGGCTTCGTGGTTAGCGCCGCATCCTGTCACTATGGGGCGATCGCGACATGCATGGGTGCGCTTGTGTAGGTTTCTGTCAGCATGCGACGCCGCCGCTGCCGATTTCCGCCTTGCCTTTTCCAGCCGCTTCCGCCATACGCCGCACTCCAGTTCTGGCCGGAGGCTGAACGGAGGGGCATCGCTTACTGCCGAAAGCTCGAAAAATCGACTTTCGGTTGATGCCAGGATCGGTGATCCGTCCTCCCTTGTCTCCGCCTTCGATGTATTCCGTCGAGCCTCAATCCGGCTCGAAGGGCTCCGCTCCAGGACAGGATCAGTTGGGCAATCGCCTTCCTGATGTGCAACACGAAGAGAGGCTTCCATGGCACTCTATGAACACGTATTCCTGTCTCGGCAGGACGTGTCCGCGCAGCAAGTCGAAACGATGACCGAACAGTTCAAGGGCATCATCGAGGCATCGGGCGGAACGATTTCCAAAATCGAGTACTGGGGCGTCAAATCGCTGGCGTACCGGATCAAGAAGAACCGCAAGGCGCATTTCGCGCTGCTCAACATCTCCGCACCGCCTGCTGGCGTGGCCGAGATGGAGCGCCAGATGAAGATCAACGAGGACGTCATCCGCTTCATGACCATCAGGGTCGAGGCGCTGGAAGAAGGTCCGTCGGCGATGATGCAGCGTCGCGAGCGTGAAGAGCGTCGTGACCGCGAGCGTGATGGTGGCGGCGGTGGTGGTCGTGACCGTGACAGCGGCTATGGCTATGAACCCCCGGTGGAGGATCTCTGATGAGCACTGGTTCTGGTTCGGGCCGTCGTCCGTTTTTCCGCCGCAAGAAAACCTGCCCCTTCACGGGTGCTGGTGCTCCGATCATCGACTACAAGGATGTGAAGCTGCTCTCGCGCTACATTTCCGAGCGTGGCAAGATCGTGCCGTCGCGCATTACGGCCGTTTCCGCCAAGAAGCAGCGCGAATTGGCACAGGCCA
>JANNFV010000236.1:0-2972 GCA_031380285.1 Hyphomicrobiales bacterium
GCATAGCTGATCAGGAACTCAGGGAGCAAGCAGACGAAAGTCAGATACAGCGCGCCAACCAGCGTGATGCGCGTCAGCACATAGTCGATATGGGTCGCCGTACGCTCACCCGGGCGGATGCCGGGGATGAAGCCGCCCTGCTTCTTCAGGTTGTCCGCCGTCTCGACGGGATTGAAGACGATGGCGGTGTAGAAGAACGCGAAGAAGATGATCATCGCCGCATAGAGGATCATGAACAGCGGACGTCCGTGGCCGAGATAGACGTTGACCGTCTGCAACCACTCCGGTCCGCCACCTTGCGCCTGGAAGCTCGCCATGGTGGCGGGCAGCAGCAACAAGGATGAGGCGAAGATAGGCGGGATCACACCTGCCGTGTTCAGCTTGAGCGGCAGGAACGATGTTTGCCCCTCATAGACCTTGTTGCCAACCTGGCGGCGCGGATAGTTGATCAGCAACCTGCGCTGCGCACGCTCCATGAACACGATCAGAGCGATCAGGCCGACCACCATCACCATCACGAACAGGATCAGGATCGTTGAGATCGCGCCCTGGCGGCCAAGCTCCAGCGTGCCGAAGATGGCAGACGGGAGTTCCGCCACGATACCGGCGAAGATGATCAGCGACGTGCCGTTGCCGATGCCGCGGCTGGTGATCTGCTCGCCCAGCCACATCAGGAACAGCGTGCCGCCGGTGAGCGTCAGAACGGTGGACAGCACGAAGAACGGACCGGGGCTCTGCACGAGATTGCCCGAGCCTTGCAGGCCCACCGCGATGCCCCAGGCCTGGAACAGCGCCAGCACCACGGTCAGATAGCGCGTGTACTGGTTGATCTGGCGGCGACCGCTCTCGCCTTCCTTCTTCAAGGCTTCGAGCTTCGGCGACACCGTCGTCAGAAGCTGGATGATGATCGAGGCCGAGATATACGGCATGATGTTGAGCGCGAAGATCGCCATGCGGCTGACGGCACCGCCCGAGAACATGTTGAACAGGCCCAGGATGCCCTGCTGCGCATTGGCGAAGGACTGTCGAAGCGCCTCCGGATCGATGCCAGGCAGCGGGATATATGTGCCCAAGCGATAGACGAGCAGCGCGCCGAGCGTGAAGAAGATGCGCTTCTTCAGTTCCTCCGCCTTGGCGAGTGCGCCAAAGTTCAAGCTGGATGCGAGCTGTTCTGCTGCCGATGCCATCAAGTTCCCCGCAGCCTCACAGCCGCGACCCTGACAATGTGACTGCCACCGGAGTCTGTCCGCTGCCAGCCAACAAGTCCGTAAACACACAAACGCCTGGGTCAAGCCCAGGCGTTGGCCCGGAGATCGAACTCCGGTAAAATAGGGACGCGGTGGACATTTCGCCAGCCGCGCCGCATTCCTTGATCAGGCCGAAGCCGCTTCAGCCGCCGGGCGAAGCATCTTCACCGAGCCGCCAAGCTTCTCGATGGCCGCAACAGCCGAAGCCGATGCAGACCAGACCTCGAAGGAGAGCTTTGCCTTCAGTTCGCCGTTGCCCAGCACCTTCACGCCGTCACGGGCGCGGGACAGGATGCCTGCCGCGACCAGCGCGTCGACGGTGATGGCCGCCTTGGCGTCCAGCTTGCCGGATTCCAGCGCCTGCTGCACACGACCGAGGTTTACCTCGTTCAGATCCAGGGCATGGATGTTGTTGAAGCCACGCTTGGGCAGGCGACGATGCAACGGCATCTGGCCGCCCTCGAAGCCCTTGATGGACACGCCGGTCCGGGCCTTCTGACCCTTGACGCCGCGACCACCGGTCTTGCCCTTGCCCGAGCCGATACCACGACCGATGCGCATGCGCTTCTTGGTGGCACCGACATTGTCATGGAGTTCTGTGAGTTTCATGGATCTCTCCTCCTCACTTCGCGTCAACGATGCGCACCATGTGCGCAACGGTGGCAACCATGCCGCGGGCTTCAGGAGTATCCTTCAGCGTGCGGCGATCCCCGATCTTGCCAAGTCCAAGACCGGTCAAGGTCTGGGCCTGCTTGCCAGGACGGCGGATCGGGCTTGCGTATTGTTCGACGAGAATCGTCTGTGCTGCTTTTGCCATGATCGCGTCTCCTTACGAATCCGCGCCAGCTTCAGCATCGGCGCCACCGCGACGAGCCTGGAGCTGGGACACCTTGAGGCCACGACGGGCTGCAACCGAGCGGGGTGCATCCTCGTTGCCAAGGGCATCGAATGTGGCGCGAACCATGTTGTAGGGGTTCGACGAACCAAGCGACTTGGCGACGACGTCCTGCATGCCGAGTGTTTCGAAGATCGCACGCATCGGACCACCAGCGATCACGCCCGTACCGGCCGGAGCCGCGCGCAGGATGACCTTGCCGGCGCCGTGACGGCCAGCCACATCGTGATGGAGCGTACGCCCCTCGCGCAGCGGCACGCGGATCAGCGTGCGCTTGGCGGATTCGGTCGCCTTGCGGATCGCTTCCGGCACTTCACGGGCCTTGCCGTGACCGAAGCCGACGCGACCCTTCTGGTCACCAACGACCACGAGGGCTGCAAATGCCATGCGGCGTCCGCCCTTCACGGTCTTGGCAACGCGGTTGATGTGGACCAGGCGGTCCACGAATTCATTATCGCGCTCTTCGCGATCATCCCGGCGGCCGCGACCGCCTTCACGTGGCTCTTTCGCCATTATCCGTGTCTCCTTCACTGACGCGGGACGGAAACCCGCTCGCTTATATCCGGAGGCCTGAAATCAAGCGCCGGTATGGATCAGAAGTCGAGGCCGCCCTCGCGGGCACCTTCGGCTACAGCCTTCACGCGGCCATGGTAAAGGTACGAACCACGGTCGAACACGACCTGCTTCACACCGGCCTTGAGCGCGCGCTCGGCAGCAAGCTTGCCAACCAGCTTGGCGGCATTGACGTCTGCGCCGGTCTTCAGATCCTTCTTGATGTCCTTCTCGATCGAGGACGCAGCGGCAACAGTGTGCCCCTTTACGTCATCGAT
>JANNFV010000257.1:0-8116 GCA_031380285.1 Hyphomicrobiales bacterium
AGACCGGCGCGGGTGGTTGCGCCCACCAGCGTGAACCGTGGCAGATCGATCTTGACGGAGCGCGCGGCGGGGCCTTCGCCGATAATCAGGTCAAGCTGGAAATCCTCCATCGCGGGATAGAGGATTTCCTCCACAGCCGGGTTCAGCCGGTGTATCTCGTCAATGAACAGCACATCGCGCTCTTCCAGATTGGTGAGTTGCGCGGCGAGATCACCCGCCTTCGCAATGACTGGGCCAGAAGTGGAGCGGAAGTTGACGCCAAGCTCTTTCGCCACGATCTGCGCCAGCGTGGTCTTGCCAAGGCCCGGCGGGCCGACGAACAGCACATGGTCCAGCGCATCGGCGCGTCGCCTGGCGGCCTCGATATAGACCGAGAGGTTGTCACGCGCCTGGCTCTGCCCCACGAAATCCGCGAGGATTTGCGGTCGGATGGACGCCTCCATCAGGTCTTCGTCGCGGCGTTCGCCGGAGATCAGGCGGGAGGGGTCGGGCAAGGGGGCGTGATTCCGCGCGGGCGATTCCGCCGATACGGAATACACGGGCATGCAGTCCTGCGCAAAGACAAGGACGCACGACGTCCGTGCCACCCTGTCACCTCACGCCAGCGCAGCCTTCACCCTGACTGCCGTGAACGGCGCGTTCCTGAGGCGCTTGCCGGTCAACGCTGCGACGGCGTTGGAGATGGCCGGTGTCACCGCGCCCAGCCCCAATTCGCCGACCGGCATCGGGATATCGCCGCTGCGCAGGATTTTCACCTCGATCGCGGGCATCTCCGACATGCGCATCACGGGATAATCCGTGTAGTTGCTCTGCTCGATGGCCCCGTTCCTGAAGCTGGCCTGCTCCTTCAGCGTGCTCGACAGGCCCCAGATCAGCGAGCCCTGCACCTGTTGCACGATGTTGCGGGGCTGTATGGGCAGGCCCACATCCGCCGCGCACCACAGCTTGCGGACCGTGATCCTGCCGGACGCGGCGTCAATCGCGGTCTCTGCCACCACGGCGGACATGCTTTCGCCGAGCTGCGGCACGCCGAGGCGCGAGAAGGCGATGCCAAGCGCCGCGCCATCCCGCTTGCGCGACCATTCCGCCATGTCGGCGGCGGCCTGGACAACCGCCTTGGCGCGGGCATCCTTGAGCAGCGCCAGGCGGAAGGCCAGCGGATCCTGCCCGGCATTGCGGGCGAGCTCGTCGATCATGGCTTCCACCGCGAAGGCGTTCGGCCCGGCACCGATGCCGCGCCAGGCCGCGGTGCGCACGCCCATATCCTGATAGACATGGTCGGCCAAATGGTGGGGAATGTCGTAATAGGGCACATCGGCGTGGGCCATGACGATGTGATCGACGCCCTTCTGCGCTTCGAGCCGCGCCATGCCATAGAGGTTGGGCACCACGAGGTCAGCCGCGATGCGGTGCT
Organism: Hyphomicrobiales bacterium; assembly: GCA_031380285.1. Classification (GTDB taxonomy): domain Bacteria; phylum Pseudomonadota; class Alphaproteobacteria; order Rhizobiales; family Beijerinckiaceae; genus JADCCX01. The sequence continues at coordinate 1,415 of JANNFV010000257.1, forward strand.
TCCAGCCCGTCACCTTGCCGCTGGCATCAAGCCCGACGTCGATGCGGTGGGCGGTCATGGGCCGGACATGGCTGTTGGCCATGTCATCCTCGCGGGTGTTGAGCAGCTTCACGGGCTTGCCCACGGCCTTCGAGACCTCGACGGCCTCGTTGGCGTATTCCGTGTGGGCGCGGCGGCCGAAGCCACCCCCCATGGGCAGCATCGTGACCTTTACCTTGTCCGGCGTGACGCCCGCGATTTTCGCAGCATCGTCGCGGACGCGGGTGGGCCACTGGGTGCCGACCCAGATCTCGACGCTGTCCGCCGTCACCGAGGCCAGCGCGTTGAGCGGTTCCATCTGGGCATGGGCGACGTAGTCCGTTGAGTATTCGCCGGATACCACCTTCGCAGCCGTTTTGAGCGCATCCTCTGCCTCGCCTGTTTTGCGCCCGACCACGGCTGTGCTGGCGGGATTGCGGGCGGCGGCCTGGAAGGCTTCCAGACCCTTGCGGGAATCGTAGGTGGACCCGGCAGCAGTTTTCCATTCCACCTTAAGGGCGGCGCGGGCAGCGAGCGCCTGCTCGACCCGTTCCGCGACAATGGCGATGCCGCCCGTCAGCGGCAGCACATGCGTGACGCCGGGGCGCTTTTTCAGGTCGTCGCCATTGTGGCTCCTGGCGGTCGCGCCCATGACGGGGGCGCGGGCCATGACGCCGTAAACCATGCCGGGAATGCGCTGGTCGATGGCATAGGTGGCCTTGCCCGTGGATTTGCCCGGCACATCCCAGCGCGCGACATCCTTGCCGATCAGGCGGAACGCCGCCACGGGCTTCAGGTCCGTCGGCTTGATCTCGGGGAGTGTGGCGGGCGCTGTCGCGAAGGCGGCGACGTCGCCGTAGCCGATGCGGCGGTTCGATGCAGCATGGACCACGACGGAAGGCTCGGTCGTCAGTTCGGCAACAGGCACGTTCCAGCGGGCGGCGACCGCATCGAGCAGCACGCGGCGGGCCTGCGCGCCTGCGGTGCGGATCGGCATCCAGTAGGCACGGGTGGTCAGGCTTGCCACCACGAATTGCGAGCGGAAGACCGGGTGGTTGAAGGCATCGGCGATGGGCGCGGTGACGATCTTCACGCGGCTCCAGTCCGCATCCAGCTCCTCCGCCAGGATCAGCGGCAAGGTGGTGTTGGTCGCCTGTCCCATCTCGGGCGCAGGCGCCATGATGGTGATGGTGCCATCGGGTGTGATCGTCACATAGGCGTTCAATCGCCCGGCGGCGGGGGTGGCTGTCTGGGCCTGGCCGTCATCGGCCTGAAAGGCGAAGGCGAGCGTGAGGCCGACGCCGCCCGCAAGCACGGCGCGACGGCTGGGGGTGAAGGGGGTTTTCGAAGCTGTCGTCATCTCAGGCTCCCTTGCTGGCGCGTTCGATGGCCGAGATGATTTGCGGATAGGAGCCGCAGCGGCAGATGTTGCCATCCATGTGCTGGATGATCTCGTCCCGCGTCGGTTTCGGCTTGGCGGCCAGGAGTGCTGCGGCCTGCATGATCTGGCCGGACTGGCAATAACCACATTGCGGTGCCTGCTTGGCCACCCAGGCCTTGGTCAGCGGATGGGTGTCACCGCCGGGCAGACCTTCGATCGTGGTGATCGCCTTGCCCACCAGTCCGGAGATCGGCAGCGCGCAGGAGCGCATCGCCTGCCCATCGACATGCACGGTGCAGGCCCCGCAGGCCGCGATGCCGCAGCCGTATTTGCTGCCGGTCAAGCCCAGATGCTCGCGCAGAACCCACAAAAGGGCGGTGTCGGGCGCGGCAGACACGTCGTGCTTGCGGCCATTGATGGTCAATGTCGTCATGAACCCTCCCGAAATCAGGCTTTTTGTTTCCAACAGGATAGGTCAGCGCGGGCGCAAATCAAGCGCCGGTCGGCATTGTCTGCCCGCATTTGCCAGGGTGATTCAATCCTCGGCGTCTTGGCCGGGCTTGAATTGAATTGCCCTGCCTGCATGTGCCGCGCCATGGTGTTTGACGGAGGACGCTGTCGCGGCTCTGGACAAGCGTTGGCTGGACGGTGATACTTGTCCGACAAATTAACAACCCGGGCGAGATCAAGGCCCGATGATGGAGGTCACCATGATCCGTCTCAGCCGCCGCGCCATTCTCGCATCCTTCGCCATGCTCGCGGCTATGCCTGCCATGGCCCAGGTGCCATGGCCAACCGAGCGCGTGGTGACCATCGTGGTTCCCTTCGCGGCGGGTGGCACATCCGATATCCTGGGCCGGACCATTGCGGATCGGCTGTCGCAACGGCTGGGACAGCGCTTCATCGTGGAGAACAAGGCGGGGGCGGGCGGCAACATCGGCGTGGCGTCCGTGGCGCGGGCAACACCTGACGGCTACACGCTTGCCATGGGCACTGTTTCTACCCATGCGATCAACCCGAATGTCTACAAGACGATGCCCTTCGACCACGTCAAGGATTTCACGGCGGTCTCACTGGTGGCTCTCGTGCCCAACCTGCTGATGGTCAATCCCAGCCTGCCGGTGAAAACCGTGCCGGAGCTGATCGATCTGCTGAAGAAGAACCCCGGCAAGTACTCCTATGGATCGTCGGGCGCTGGTACCTCGATCCACATGGCGGGGGAACTGTTCAAGATTATGGCGGGCGTCGATATCGTGCATGTGCCGTATCGCTCGTCGGCGCAGGTGACGCAGGATCTGCTGGGTGGCCAAATCCAGCTGACCTTCGACAACATCACCGTGGCCTGGCCGCAGATTCAGGCGGGCAACATCCGGGCGCTGGCGACGGCGACACCGCAGCGCATCACCGCCGATCCCAACCTGCCGACGATGTCGGAGTTCCTGCCGGGTTTCGCCTCGACATCCTGGCATGGGCTTTTCGCGCCTGCCGCAACGCCGAAAGCCATCACGGACCGGCTGACGCAGGAGGTGATGGCGATCATGCGAGACCCTGCAGTGGTGGAAGCCATGGCGAAAGTCGGCGTGACGCCAGTGGGGTCAACGCAGGCAGAGTTCGTCAACCTGATCCAGGACGAAACGAAGGTCTGGGGCGAGGTGGCGGCGAAGGCGAATGTGCGGATCGAGTGATCGGCCCGCTCAGTTCGCTCGTGCCGCGCGGATCGATCCACCGCCCGGATGGCGGATTGTCAGCATGCCGCCTTCGATGCCGATCACCGCATCAAGCGTGAGGATCGCCAGAAAGTCCCGCTCCAGCGCCATCAGCGGCGCTGGGCAGGCCATCCTCGTGCTGGCGACAGGGCCGACGATGCGGATGCCGCGCTTGCTCTGGATTTCCACGCCGTAGCGGTTGCAGAACGCCTTGCCCGACATCCGGTCAAGCGTGAGCGTGATCGTCGCCTCCTGCCCCTGCGTCACCGGGCGGCCGTTGAGCGAGACGACGCGCCAGTTCTCCTCGGCGGCGGCAGTAGAGGCAGCAAGCGCCATGCCCAGACAGGCCAATGTGCGCTTCATCGTGTGATCTTTGCCCGTTCGGTCCTGGCCTCGGCGGCGTAACGGCTGGTGGGATGCCGCGCCAGAAACAGATCGTAGGCCTCACGCGTGCCTTTGGCGCGTGCTGCCTGCAACTCTTCCAGTTCCGCGACATGGCCGGGGCGGGCAGGGGCCATGGGGCCGCCTGTTCCAGGTGGGTTGCCGGATTGGGCCATGCCGATGCCTCCCGTTGTCGCCAGGATGAGGAGCGCCACTCCTGCTATCAGTCTCAGGTTCAAAGCTCAGTCTTCCTTCTTCACAGGCAGCCCGTGCTTAACAGGCAGCCCATAGGCGATCCAGCCCTTGTCAGCGCTGTTGCCGATCATGCCGCCTTCGACATTCAACACCTTCGAGTATCCACTCTGCTGCATGAGCGCGGCCTGAACGGTGCGCGTGCGGTTGGCGGTGCGGCAGATCAGGGCGATCTGCTTCGTCTTGTCGCCTTCAACCAGTTTCGAGAGTTTGGCCGAGAACATCGGATCGTTCATGTCCAACCGATGTGCGCCTTCGGCAACGCCGGTTTCCTGCCATTCCTCCGGCCTGCGGATGTCGATGAGGATGGCTTTCTTGTCAGCAACCATCTTTGCGGCTTCAACCGGCGTGATGTTCAGCGGGGTGTCCTGGGCGATGGCCATGAGGGTATGGGCGAGCAATGCTGCTACAGCAAGAACAGAGCGCATGGGGCAACCTCCATTGACCTTGCACCATGTGGGTGGTGCCTGTCCTCGAGGCAAATCACTTTATGTCGAGGGCGGCACGATGCCTGGCGACAGTGGACCCGTCTGTTCTGGTTGGCGCGGCGCGGGAGCCGGTGGCAGCGACGGCGTGACCGGCTCGCTCACCAGCGGAGTGACGCCCGCTCTCGATGGCAGAGGGATTGGCGACGCGGTGCGACCGGGCGAACGTGGCAGAACCGCCCGTTGGATCGGCGTGCCAAGACGCTCCAGCGTGACGACCACGGGGTTCGGCACATGATCCAGCGCCGATCCGGTGATCACATCGACCCCCACACCGATCACGCCACCGACGACCGCGTTGCCGGCGACGCCCAGCACGCCTGTGCCAGCGACCTGCGTACGCACCTCGACGGTGGCATCCTTGTAGCCCGCAAGGGAGAAGCGGACGGAGAACTCATCCTTGCGGTTCACGGTGATCGTACACGGTGTCATGCAGTTATGTGCCAAAGACGTCACAACCTGTGCGCCGGAAGGCTCAGACCTGATCTGCACCTGGTTTGTCGTTCCGCGTGTTACGGTCGCGCAGGCTGACAATGTCAGCGCGATACCGCCAAGAATCACCATCCGCTTCATCGATGACCGCCCCGAGCCGTTGTTATCGTTCTCTCAAGCTCTTACGCAGACATCCTGAAGAAGGCAATATCGTGCGGTCGATCTTGAGAGATCAACTGCTTTAGGCGTGATTGTAATCCATCCGGTGAATAAGCCTGTTGCCACACTGCGCCGCGCGGGAGCCGTTCGCCCCACGTCACCCCAAAGCCGTCGAATGGAGCCTGGCACCCCGTGCCGTCAGCTTGTTGAGCGCCGACAGATACGCCTTGCCGGAGGCCACCAGCGTGTCAGGATCTGACGCACGGCCCGTGACCGAGCGCCCTTCCGCCGCGAGACGCACGGACACTTCCGCCTGCGCATCCGTGCCCTCCGTCACCGCGTGGACCTGATAGAGCTCCAGCTTGGCGACATGGGGCACAAGCTTCTGGATCGCGTGGAAGATCGCATCCACGGGGCCATTGCCGGTGGATTGCACGGTTTGGTGCGTACCATCGATGTCGAGCGTGAGGGTGGCGGATTGCGGACCCATGGTGCCTGCGATCACGGTCAGCGCCACGACCTTCATGCGGTCGGCGGCGGTGGCGATGCCTTCGTCGACGAGCGCTTCGATATCCTCGTCGTAAACGTGCTTCTTGCGGTCAGCGAGCGCCTTGAAGCGGTTGAAGGCATCCTCCACCGCGTTGTCGCCGAGATCGTAACCCAGATCCTTCATCTTGCTCTTGAAGGCGGCGCGTCCCGAATGCTTGCCCATGACCAGCGAGGTCTTCGTCACGCCGACCGAGGCTGGTGTCATGATCTCGTAGGTGTTGGCGTTCTTCAGCATGCCGTCCTGGTGGATGCCGCTCTCGTGGGCGAAGGCGTTCCGGCCCACGATGGCCTTGTTGTACTGCACGGGAAATGACGCCGCCGCCGAGACCAGCTTGGAGGCGCGGTTCAGCATCGTGGCCTCAATGCCGGTGTGAAAGGGCAGCACGTCGGCGCGGGTCTTGATGGCCATCACGACCTCTTCGAGCGCGGCATTGCCAGCCCGCTCGCCGATGCCGTTGATGGTGCATTCGATCTGCCGTGCGCCACCCGCGACACCCGCCAGCGCATTGGCGACGGCGAGGCCGAGATCATTGTGGGTGTGGACGGAAAAGATCGCCTTGTCGGCGTTCGGCACGCGGCTGCGCACCTGTTCGAACATGGCGCGGTATTCATCCGGCGTGGCATAGCCCACCGTATCGGGCAGGTTGATCGTGGTCGCACCCTGCGCGATGGCCACCTCGACGCAGCGGCAGAGATAGTCGATGGGCGTCCGCGTGGCGTCCATCGCCGACCATTCGATATCATCCACGAGGTTGCGGGCGCGGGCGACGGTGGACCTGATGATCTCGATCACCTCGTCCTCGCTTTTCTTCATCTGGAATTGCAGATGGATTGGCGATGTGGAGACGAAGGTGTGGATGCGGCCGCGCTTCGCGTGGCGGACAGCTTCGCCGCAGCGGTCGATATCGGCATTGATGGCGCGGGCGAGTCCGGCGATCACAGCGTTTTTCGTGCGGCCCGCGATGGCGTGTACGCTTTCGAAATCACCCTGCGAAGCGATGGGAAAGCCCGCTTCGATGACATCGACACCCATGCTGTCGAGGCATTCGGCGACCATGAGCTTCTCTTCGAAGGTCATGGTGGCACCGGGCGACTGTTCGCCGTCCCGCAAGGTGGTGTCAAAAATGATGACGCGGTCGGATTTCGACGCGCTGGTTGAACTCGAAGTCATTGTCAGAATCCTTGTCGCTTATCCCGAAGCGCAGGACTCATGCCTTACATGCTTCGGACCCAGGATACAGGTCGGGGGTGAACTGTGAAAGTCCCCTGACGGCCCAGGCTCATGCCCATGCGGCCCTCAGGGGCGGATAAGCAGGAGAAGCGCGAGGATGAACAAGGC
>JANNFV010000309.1:0-9120 GCA_031380285.1 Hyphomicrobiales bacterium
GTTGCGCGAAAGCGCCTACGGCATCGGGGCGACGACCTGGGAGGTCGTTCGCTACGTGCTCGTTCCGCAGGCCGGCGTCTCGATCATCGGCGCGATCATGCTGGGCCTTGGACGAGCGCTCGGCGAAACGATGGCCGTCACCTTCGTGGTGGGCAATGCGAACCGGCTGTCTTCTTCCATCCTCGATCCCGGTTCGACGATCGCCTCGCGCATCGCCAACGAGTTCAACGAGGCGTTGGGCCTGCAGATGAACGCGCTGATCGCGCTCGGCTGCATCCTGTTCTTCGTCACCTTTGTCGTTCTCGTCATCGCGCGCATCCTGGTCGCGCGCGTCAAGTCATTCTGAACCGGACGCCCGCAATGAGCACGAGCACCCCCTCCACCGTCAGACAGCTCGAACCGGCTGTCTGGGGCCGCGTTCGGCAGTCCCGCAGGACCGCCGATCGCGCGATGAAGGTTATCGCCACCGGTTTCACCTTGCTCGCCATCTTCGTCCTGTTCTGGATCCTCGGCATGCTCGTCGTGAAGGGCATCGGCGGCCTGTCAGTCGCCACCTTCACCGAGATCACGCCCGGACCCGGCTCGACGGGCGGCGGCCTCGCCAACGCCATGGTCGGATCACTGGTGCTGACGTTCCTCGGCATCGTCGTCGCGACGCCGATCGGCGTGCTCGCCGGCACCTACCTCGCGGAATACGGCAAGGGATCCAAGCTTGCCGATCTGATCCGCTTCATCAACGACATCCTGCTCTCGGCGCCGTCGATCCTGATCGGCCTCTTCGTCTACGTCATCATGGTCGAGCCGCTTGGAGGGTATTCGGGCTGGGCCGGCGGCGTGGCGCTCGGCATCATCGCGATCCCTGTCATAGTGCGGACGACGGAGGACATGCTTCGTCTCGTTCCTGCGCCGCTGCGCGAGGCAGGGTCGGCCCTCGGCGCCCCGCCGTCCATCGTGATCACTCAGATCACCTGGCGGGCCGCCAAGGCGGGCATGGTCACGGGCATCCTGCTCGCGCTGGCGCGGATCGCAGGCGAGACGGCGCCGCTGATCTTCACGGCCCTGAACAACAATTTCTGGTTTTCGCCGACACTCAAGGGCGGCGTTTCAAACCTGCCGGTCACGATCTACCAGTTCGCCTCCGCGCCCTATGAGAACTGGCAGCAGCTGGCCTGGGCCGGTTCCCTCATCATCACCGCCGCGATCCTGATCCTCTCGATCGTCGCGCGCCGTATCGTTCGCGGTGCGAAATGACTGGCGGCCATTGTCTGGAAGGAAGACCTTGATGCTCTCGACCCTTGAACTCGCCCCGCAAACGCTCGATGCGGACGCGCCTGTACGGATCGCGGTCAAGAACCTCGACTTCTTTTACGGGGCTAACAAGGCCCTGAAGGCCATCAATCTTGATTTCAGGGATCGCCATGTCACTGCGCTGATCGGCCCGTCCGGCTGTGGCAAGTCCACGCTTCTGCGCATTTTCAACCGCATCTACTCGCTCTACCCCGAGCAGCGCGCGACCGGCGAGATCCTCCTCGACGGCCGCAACATCATCAGCAACGACGTCGACGTGAACGAGCTGCGCTCGCGCATCGGCATGGTGTTTCAGAAGCCGACGCCGTTCCCGATGTCGATTTACGACAATGTGGCCTTCGGCATGCGGCTCTACGAACGGCTGCCGAAATCCGAAAGCGACGACCGTGTCGAGGCGGCGCTCCGCCGCTCCGCGCTCTGGGACGAGGTAAAGGATAAGCTGAAGACATCCGGGATGGGCCTCTCCGGCGGTCAGCAGCAGCGCCTGTGTATCGCGCGCACCATCGCGCAGAACCCGGAAGTGATCCTCTTCGACGAGCCGACCTCGGCCCTCGATCCCATTTCGACAGGCAAGATCGAGGATCTCCTCGATCAGCTAAAGGTCGATTTCACGATCGTGATCGTCACGCACAACATGCAGCAGGCCGCTCGCATCTCCCAATATACGGCCTTCATGTATCTGGGCGAGGTGATCGAGTTCGCGCCGACGAACACGATCTTCATGAACCCCGCCAAGAAGCAAACTCAGGATTACGTCACCGGCCGATTTGGCTAAACTGCAGGCGCCAAAAATCAGGCTCCTGGAGCGTGATTCGAGTTCGCAACTGAAACGAGCTCTCGATCCTCGATCTTCTCGAGGAAGGGGCCAGATATCGATAAGGGTCCGCCATGAACCAGCACATCGTCAGCGCCTATGATACTGAGATCAAGGATCTGCAGAAGAAGATCGCCGAGATGGGAGGCATCGCGGAAAAGATGCTCTCCGATGCGCTCGAAGCCATCGAAAGGCGGGATATCAACCTGGCCCAGCAGATCATCCTGACGGATGCGCGATTGGACGGCCTGCAGCGGGAGATTGACGAACAGTCGATCCTCACCATCGCGCGTCGCCAGCCCATGGCGGTCGACCTCAGGGACATCTTCGTGGTGTCCCAGATTGCGGGCGATATCGAGCGGATCGGCGATCTGGCCAAGAACATTGCCAAGCGCATCATCGCCATGGAAGGGCAGTTCCCGCCCAAGAGCCTGCTGTCGGGCCTGCGCAACATGAGCCTGCTGGCGCTTGGCCAGTTCAAGGCCGTGCTTGATGCCTATACCCAGAAGGACGTCGATGCCGCAGTCGCGGTGTGGAGCAATGATGGCGGCATCGACAAGCTCTACAACGCGCTGTTTCGCGAATTGCTGACCTACATGATGGAGGATCCGCGCAACATCACGTTCTGCACGCATCTCCTGTTTTCCGCCAAGAATATCGAGCGCATTGGCGATCATGCCACGAACATTGCCGAACGCATCTATTACGTCGTCACGGGCAGCACGCTGACATCGGCGCGCCCGAAAGGCGATGATGGTTCGATGATGGCCACGATCGAGACGGATACCTGAGAGGTGAAACCGCGGATCCTGATCGTCGAGGACGAACAGCCGCTGGTAACGCTGCTGCGCTACAACCTCGAATCCGAGGGCTATCAGGTGACGGTGGAGATGCGCGGCGATGAGGCCGCCACGCGGCTGCAGGACGATATCCCCGACCTCCTGATCCTCGATTGGATGCTGCCCGGTCTGTCGGGCATCGAATTGTGTCGCCGCATCCGCCAGCGCCCTGAAACCAAGGCCCTGCCGATCATCATGCTGACGGCGCGAGGCGAGGAAAGCGAGCGCATCCGGGGCCTGGCCACGGGAGCGGATGACTATGTCGTCAAGCCCTTTTCCGTGGCGGAACTGATGGCGCGGGTGAAGGCCCTGCTGCGCCGCGCCCATCCGGCGCTGGCCGCGGATGTGATGGCCATCGGCGACCTGACGCTGGACCGCGTGACTCGGCGGATTCATCGCGCGGGTCGGGAGGTCAAGCTGGGGCCGACCGAGTTCAGGCTGATCGAATGCCTGATGCGCTCGCCCGGGCGCGTCTATGGGCGCGATCAGTTGCTCGATCAGGTCTGGGGACGGGACGCCGAGATCGATGACCGCACGGTCGATGTGCATGTGGGGCGCTTGCGCAAGGCGCTCACGGGCAAGCAGGAGATCGACCCGATCCGCACCGTGCGCGGGGCTGGCTACGCCTTTGATGAGACCTTCGGACGCAGCGCCTGAAGGCAACGAGGCCGTCGCGCGTTACCGCGCCCGACGACGTTCCGCCGCCGGCTGATAGGCAATCGCCGAGTGGTGGGTGCAATAGGGCGTGCCGAAATTGCAATCCGCGCCGCAATAGACAAATTCAGCTTGCGTGGGATCGCCAATCGGCCATTTGCACATGGCTTCCCAGAGTTCCATGATCTGCACGCGGCGCGACATGGGAACCACAACCTCTTCCTGCGGTCGCAGGGCGGGCTGCAGGTAGGTTTCCGAGAGCATCATCGGTGCGAGAACAACATTGCCGCGCACCTGCGGCATGCTGGTTGTGCGTGCGGCCGGACGCGGCGGCGGTGCCTTGCGCTGGCGCGGGGCGGCGGATGCGGCCGGAGACTTGGCGCGGCCCGAAAGGCCCAGCCGATGGACCTTGCCGATCACGGCATTGCGGGTGACGCCACCCAATTCTCCCGCGATCTGGCTGGCGCTCAGACCGTCGGTCCACAGCTTCTTCAGCAGCTCAACGCGCTCGTCGTTCCAGGACATTCAGGCCTCCGTCCCATTGCTCTTCGGCGACCATGAATCCGGGAATCCCACGGAGGCCATACAGGCTTCCGCAGCGCTCAACGCGCCTGACTTGAGGATTGCCCCGCACGAGATGTCGCTATGCAGTCCCAAGGTGCCTACAATATCCGGTGAATCGCATGCAATGCCGTAACGATTCCACGGAGGGATTTCCGCAAGATCGCTGGGGAAAACTTGACTCCGGTCGAATCAGGTCATTGAGGCGGCAACAAGGCGGGCGCGCGGGCTGTCAAATGGGGTCTGGCTTGCTGGGTTCTGAAACCGCATAACTGCTGCTATCGAAAACACTGTCTTGCCAAACACTGGAGCCGGGCGTGCCTGACCATAGTGCCAACCATCGCCCTTTCGTCGATCCGATCCCGGGGCATCGCATCCGGCTGGCTGAAATCGAGCGGGCATGCTCGGTGATCGCCCCTGTCTTCCTGCATTCGCCGCAATACGATTGCGAGCCTCTGAGCGCGGCGCTTGATTGCGAAGTGACGCTCAAGGTCGAGACGCTGAATCCGATCCGCAGCTTCAAGGGGCGCGGCGCGGATTTTCTGATTCACGGATTGAGAGATGAGGCAGTGCGGACCCGCCAGCCCATCGTCGGGGCGAGTGCGGGCAACTGGGGACAGGCACTGGCCTGGTCCTGCCGCGCTGCTGGGCTGCCGCTCATCCTCTTTGCCTCGGTCAACGCCAATCCGCTCAAGGTCGAGCGGATGCGGGCGCTGGGGGCGGATGTTCGCCTGGACGGTGTCGATTTTGACGCAGCCAAGCTCGCCGCGAAATCCTACGCCGATGCCACCGGTCTGCGCATGGTGGCGGATGGGCTCGATGTCGCCGCCAGCGAGGGCGCGGGCACGATGGCCGTGGAGCTCCTGGCGCGTGGCGCAGCCTATGACGCGGTGCTGGTGCCGCTCGGCAACGGCGCGATGCTCACGGGGATCGCCCGATGGTTCAAGGCTGTATCGCCCGCCACGCGGATTTATGGCGTCTGCGCCGTGGGAGCCGATGCCATGGAAAAGTCCTGGCGCAGCGGCACCCTCATCCAGCCCGAGAGCATCCAGACAATTGCCGACGGGATCGGTGTCCGGGTTCCCATCCCGGAGGCCGTCAGCGACATGACCGGGCTGGTGGATGATGTGCTGCTGGTCGATGACGCAACGATCATCGCCGCCATGCGGCTGGTTTACCGCGAGGCGGGCCTGATCACGGAGCCTTCCGGTGCGGCAGGCATTGCGGCATTGATGGCTCATCGTGATCTGTTTGGCGGCCAGCGCATCGCGACCATCCTGTGCGGCAGCAATGTGACCGAGGCGCAGATGGCCGCGTGGGTCGGGCCTGGATCAGCGGCCTGAAGCGGAATTCCGTGCCTTTATTGACATCAAGCGCCACAAAAAGGATAATCTCGTTGCGCCGTCCAGCATTGGGCGGCCATTTCTTTTTTGGCCGATCACAACGCTTCTGGAAGAAAGGAACCTCGCCCGTGACCTCCGCCATGATGCCAACCTATGCACGCGCCAAGCTCTCGTTTGAGCGCGGAGAGGGAGTCTGGCTTTATACGGCGGATGGCGAGCGATATCTCGATTTCGGCGGCGGCATCGCGGTGTCCTCCGTCGGGCATTCGCATCCTCACCTCGTCAATGCACTGGTCGAGCAGGCGAAGAAGCTGTGGCACACCTCCAATGTCTACACGATTCCGGAGGGGGAGACGCTGGCGAAGCGTTTGACCGAGCTTTGCTTCGCCGATGTGGTGTTCTTCACCAATTCCGGTGCTGAAGCGCTGGAGGGATCGATCAAGACGGCGCGGAAATACCATTCCGTCAACGGTCACCCCGAGCGTTTCCGCATCATCACCTTCGAGGGGGCCTTCCATGGCCGGACGCTGGCGACCATCGCGGCGGGCGGGCAGAAGAAGTATCTCGAAGGCTTCGGTCCGGTATCGCCGGGCTTCGATCAGGTGCCGTTCGGCGACCACAAGGCCCTTGAGGCTGCGATCACGGCGGAAACGGCGGCCATCCTTGTCGAACCGATCCAGGGTGAGGGCGGTGTTCGTGTCATTCCCACGCAATGCCTGCGTGGCTTGCGCGAGCTGTGCGACAAGCATGGCCTGTTGCTCATCTTCGACGAGGTCCAATCCGGTGTTGGCCGCACGGGCAAATTGTTCGCCCACGAATGGTCGGGAATTACTCCAGATATCATGGCGGTGGCCAAGGGCATTGGCGGGGGCTTCCCCATGGGGGCCTTCCTGGCCACCACCGAAGCGGCCAAGGGCATGACGGCGGGCACCCATGGCTCCACCTATGGCGGCAATCCGCTGGCCATGGCGGTGGGCAACGCCGTGCTCGACATCGTGGCGGAACCGGCCTTCCTGGCCAAGGTGGAGCAGACGGCGCTGTTGCTGAAGCAGCGCCTGGCCGAACTGAAGGACCGCTTTCCTGGCGTGATCGCCGAGATACGCGGCAAAGGGCTGCTGGTCGGCATTCGCACCATCGGTCTCAACACGGATCTGGTGACAGAGTTGCGCGAGCAGAAGATGCTGACGATCGGCGCGGGCGACAATGTCGTGCGGCTGCTGCCACCGTTGACCGCCGACGAGGCCGATGTGGGTGAAGCCGTGAAGCGCATCGAGGCGGCCTGCACCGTGATCGACCGGCGCCTGCGCGAGCAGGCCCGGACCGCGGCGGAGTAAGGACAATGCCTCAGCCCAATCGGGAAACCCGGCATTTTCTTGATCTCTCGGACATTCCGGCAACGGAATTGCGTTCGATCATCACCAACAGCCGCGCCATCAAGAGCCGCCGCCGCACCACGGCATCGGCCACGGACCAGGTTCTGGCGGGCAAGAAGGTGGCGATGGTGTTCGAACAGCCCAGCTTGCGCACGCGCATCTCCTTCGAGGTGGGCATCCGCGAGTTGGGCGGCGATCCCTTGATGATCACGGGCAAGGAGATCGAACTGGGCGAGCGGGAGGCGATCTCCGATCAGGCCAAGGTGTTGTCGCGCTATGTCGATGCCATCATGATCCGCAGCCTGAAGCATGATCTGGTGGTCGAGCTGGCCAAGCACGCCACGGTGCCGGTGATCAACGGACTGACCAAGCGCTCGCATCCCTGCCAGGTCATGGCCGATATCATGACTTTCGAGGAGCATCGCGGCGATATCCGCGGCAAAACCGTGGCCTGGAGCGGCGATTCCAACAATGTGCTGGCGTCCTTCATGCACGCGGCCAAGCGTTTCGACTTCCGGCTCAATGTCGCGACGCCGCCGGAACTCAAGCCCTCCGAGGCGCTGCTGGACTGGGTGCGCAAGAACAAGGCCGATGTGCATCTCACGGCGGATCCGTTCGAGGCTGCGGATGGCGCGGATTGCATCGTTTCGGATGCCTGGGTCTCGATGGGTGACAAGGACGAGGGCCGCCGCCACAATCTGCTCAAGCCCTATCAGATCAACGGCCGCCTGATGCAGGCCGCGCGCAAGGATGCGATCTTCATGCATTGCCTGCCCGCGCACCGGGGCGAGGAAGTGACGGAAGACGTGATCGATGGACCGCAATCCGTGGTCTTTGACGAGGCGGAGAACCGGTTGCATGCCCAGAAGGGCATCCTGGCCTGGGTTTTCGGGGCCGATCCACGATGATCGACGAAGCGCTCGGCTCCGTCATCGTCGGTGACGGCGCTGGCGAGGATGATTTTCTGCTGCCATTTCAGGTGGATGGACTGGATGTGCGGGGGCGCGTGCTGCGCCTCGGCCCGGCCATCGATGTGCTACTCAAGCGCCATGCCTATCCCCATGCGGTGTCGCGGGCCGTGGCTGAAGCGGCTGTCCTGACCGTCTTGCTGGGTTCGGCGCTGAAACTTTCGGGCCGTTTCCAGCTCCAGACCAAGACCGATGGACCGCTGTCGATGCTCGTCGTCGATTTCGATGCGCCCAACCGGCTGCGGGCCTATGCGCAATTCGACGCCCAGGCGAGCCTGAACGCGGTTTCAGCGGCGGCTCTTCTGGGAAAAGGCCATCTGGCGCTGACCATTGACCAGGGCGGTGACATGAGCCGCTATCAGGGTGTCGTGCCGCTGGAAGGCGAGGGGCTGGAGGCCGCTGCGCACCAGTATTTCCGCCAATCCGAGCAGATTCCGACGCGGATCAAGCTGGCCGTGGGCGAAGTCGCTGTATCGGGAGGAATGGAATGGCGGGCCGGTGGGCTGTTCCTGCAGTTCCTGCCCGAGGCTCCGGACCGCATGCGCCAGGGCGATCTCGACCCCGGCGATGCCCCCGCTGACGCCCGCAGGGACGTTTTTGCCGAGGATGATGCCTGGACCGAGGCCAAGGTGCTGGCTGACACCGTGGAGGATCACGAGCTGCTGGACCCGACGCTCTCGTCCCAGCGGCTGCTCTACCGGCTGTTTCACGAGCGCGGCGTGCGCATCTATGAGGGACAGACGGTGATCGAGGCGTGCCGCTGCTCGCGGGATCGCATCCTCACCATGCTGCGGCGATTTTCACCGCAGGAGCGGCTGGACATGCATGGCGAGGATGGCCGGATCGGCATCACCTGCGAGTTCTGTTCGACGCGCTACTCCGTCACGCCCGCCGAGGCCGAACCTGTCAACCCTTAATCCGGATTTACACTGAATCGGTGTTTTCCCCGATCAATGCCATAGTCATGCTACTGTCCTGCATTGTTGCATTCGGGAGGATCGCGTGATGTTGCGTCGCTTTGTTGCAGCCTTTTGGGCTGTCTTTGCTGTTTTGACGGTCTGTGCCGCTACACCTGCGACGGCGGGCGTGGACATCCGCGTGAACCTGGCGAGCCAGACACTGACCGCCACCACGCCGGATGGCGCGGTGCGCAAATGGGCGATCTCGTCCGGGCGCAAGGGCTATCCCACGATCCGCGGCAACTATCGCCCCTACATGCTGAAGACCTATCACTGGTCGCGCAAATACCAGGGTGCAATG
>JANNFV010000439.1:0-1985 GCA_031380285.1 Hyphomicrobiales bacterium
CCTTCGCTGACGCGAAGGCCACCTTCTCCCGCAAGGGGAGAAGGAAAAGTCTGCCGTCGACTGTCAGTGCAAACCATACCCATCACCGCCCCAGATACACTTCGATGACGCGCTCATCGCCCGCGACGGCATCGATCGTGCCTTCCGCCAGCACCGAGCCCTCATGCAGGCACGTCACCTTGCAGTTGAGGGCTCGAACAAACCCCATGTCATGCTCCACCACGATGACGGAATGATCCTGGTTGATCCGCTTCAGCAGCACGGCCGTTTCCTCGGTCTCGGCATCGGTCATGCCGGCCACCGGCTCGTCCACCAGCAGCACCTTGGGATCTTGCGCCAGCAGCATGCCGATCTCGAGCCATTGCTTCTGCCCATGTGACAGATCACCCGCGCGGCGTGCGCGGTGGGTGGTCAGGCGCACGATGTCGAGCACCTGGTCGATCTCATCCGGTGAGACATGGTTGCGCCGCCCGAACAGTGCCGAGAATGGTCCGCGCGGACCCTTGAGGGCCAGCAGGATGTTGTCGGCCACGCTGTGGCTCTCGAACACCGTCGGCTTCTGGAACTTGCGGCCGATACCCATCTCGGCGATGGCCGCCTCGTCGTGGCGGGTCAGGTCCACCTTGCCCAGGTCGAAGAGCACATCGCCTTCGTCCGCCCGGGTCTTGCCGGTGATGACATCCATCATCGTGGTCTTGCCAGCACCATTGGGGCCGATGATGGCCCGCATCTCGCCCGGCTCCAGCGTCAGCGAGAGCGAGCGCAGGGCCTTGAAGCCATCGAACGAGACGCTCACGCCGTCGAGATAGAGGATGGACTGGTTGACGTCAGCCATGGCTCAGGACGCCTTTTCCGGCTGTGTGGTTGTCTTCGCACCAAACCGGGTCCGCACCTGGTCCCACGCGCCCAGGATGCCCTTGGGCAGCGCCAGCGTCACGATCACGAACAGCGCACCCAGCGCAAACAGCCAGTAGGCCGCCAGCGGTCCGCTGGTGAAGATCGTCTTGAGATAGTTGACCACGACTGCGCCCAGGGCCGCACCCACCAGCGTGCCGCGCCCGCCGATGGCCACCCAGACCAGGAGCTTGTGATGCTCCACCCGGTAGCCGATGAAACGCGTGCGGCTCTCGGCATCACGGATGGCGACTAGCACCTTTCCATAGGCGGAGGAGACGATGAGCCGCGCCAGGACGAAGGTCAGCATCAGGGCCAGTGCCGTGATCACGAACAGCGTGGCGCGTGTCGATTGCGCCTGGATGTTGTAGCCCAGGATGTCCTTGAAGTCGGTCAGCCCGTTGTTGCCGCCAAAGCCCATGTCGTTGCGGAAGAACGACAGCCACAGCGCATAGGTCATCGCCTGGGTGATGATCGAGAGATAGACGCCGGTGACGCGCGAGCGGAAAGCCAGCCAGCCGAAGACGAAGGCGAGGATGCCCGGCACCAGCAGCACCATCCCCATGGCATAGGGGAAGCTCTGGAAACCCCACCAGGCGATGGGCAAGTCCTTGTAGTTCAGGAACACCATGAAATCTGGCAGGATTGGGTGGGAATAGACGCCCCGCGTGCCGATCTGGCGCATCAGGTACATCCCCATGGCATAGCCACCGAGCGCGAAGAACGCGCCATGACCCAGGCTGAGAATGCCACAATAGCCCCAGACCAGATCCAGCGCGACCGCGAACATGGCGTAGCAGAGATACTTGCCCAGCAGCACGACCGTGCCGGTCGAGACATGAAACGGCGACGATAGCGGCAGCGCCAGATTGCAGAGCGGCACCAGTACCATCACCGCCGAGACAATGGCGAGAAAGATGAGGCCGCGGCCTTCGATCAGTTTGAGGAAGCGCGTCGTGATCATTGTTCGACAGCCATCATTGCTCGACAGCCCTGCCTTTGAGCGCGAACATGCCGCGGGGGCGCTTCTGGATGAAGAGGATGATCAGCACCAGGATGACAATCTTGCCCAGAACCGCGCCCGCAAATGG
>JANNFV010000459.1:0-8236 GCA_031380285.1 Hyphomicrobiales bacterium
GCACCGCTTGCCCGAGGCGCCGGATGATGAATGCGAGCATCAGCGTTTTCTGAAAAGAGGAAACCGGACCGGCGCATGGCCGGCCCGGTCAGTCAGGGTTCGTCTGGACCAGGCAGGCCTTACTTCTTGGTCGCCCAGTAGAACAGCGGCTGGTTGTCAGCACGTTGCACGATCTCGACATTCTTCGAAACGCCCCAGGCCAAGGCCTGCTGATGCAGCGGAATGTAGCCGACATCATCATGCAGGATCTTGAAGGCATCGAGGATCATCGCCTCGCGCTTGGCGGTATCGACCTCGACCAGAACCTTGGTGGCGAGATCATCAACCTTGGCATTGCAATAGCCGCCATTGTTGAACTGGCCCTTGCCGCCCGAACCATCTGGGGTGCGGCACATCATCAGGTCGTTCAGCACGTTGTGGGCATCCATAGTGCCAGGTGTCCAGCCCAGCAGGTAGAACGGCGTGTTGTAGACCGGCGAGTTCGCCTTGGCGAAGAACTGCGCACGGGGCACGGCCTGCAGGTTGATCTTGACGCCGATGCGGGACAGCATCGCCGTCACGGCCTGGCAGATCGGGCCATCATTGACGTAACGGTCGTTCGGGCAGTCGAGATCCACCTCGAAGCGCGTGCCGGTGTCGCCGCCGACGCGCGGATAACCCGCCTCGTCCATCAGCTTGTTGGCCGCCGCGATATCGAACGGCAAGCGCTGGATCTGGCTGACCGGAGCGAAGATCAGTGGCGAGACCAGTGACGAAGCGGGCGTTGCCGCGTTGCGCATGACCTGACGCTTGATCGCCTCGATGTCCACAGCCTGGTAGAAGGCCTTGCGGACACGCACATCCTTGAAGGGATTCTTGCCCTTCACGGAGGATGCCGTCAGCTCTGGCCGCATCTGGTCGAAGCTGAGGTAGATGGTGCGAACCTCCGGCCCTTCCAGCACCTTGGCATTGGCGCTGGCGTTGATGCGCGCCACGTCCTGCAGCGGCACGGGATCGATCACGTCGACTTCGCCCGACAACAAGGCCGCCACGCGGGTGGGAGCGGAGGTGATGGGCGTGAAGATGATCTTGTCGAGGTTATGCTCAGGCTTGCCCCACCAACCCGCGTTCTTCTCGAACGTGGTGCGCACGCCCAATTGATGCTCGGTGATCTTGAAGGGGCCGGTGCCATTGGCATTGAGCACGGCGAAGCTTGGCGTCGGGTCTTGTGGCGCGGAAGGCTGCGTCGCATTGTTCGCCTCGGTCCACTCCTTGTCCATCATGTACCAGGTGTCCCAGGCGAAATGCAGGATGGGGTTGGGTGTCTTCAACTTGAAATCGACCGTGAATTCATCGACCTTCACCGTCTCCATGTCCTTGGGCAGGCGCACTGAAAGCTGCGAGTTGCGGGCCGCCGTGCGCGTCGCCGTGAACACCACGTCATCCGCGTTGAAGGTGTTGCCGTTGTGGAACTTCACGCCCTTGCGCAGATGGAACCGCCAGCGCGTGCCGCCATCCAGCACTTCCCAGCGCTCGGCCAAACCGGGGATGATCTTCAGGTTCTTGTCCCGCGCTGTCAGGCCTTCGTAGACGTTGCCCTGCAGGCCAAGCGTCGTCGTCTCGTTCAGGCTGTGGGGATCAAGCGTGTTGAGATTGCCCTGGAAGGCGTAGCGCAGCGTCTGCTGGGCGCTGGCCGACGACACAGACGCAGCAAACGCCGCGAGAGCCGTGGCCGCAAAAAGCTTTTTATACATGGTGGTCAAACTCCTCCTACGCCTGGGCTGGCACTGTCCAGCGGGGCGTCTGAGAAGCAATCTAGCAGCCGAAGTGCGGGAGTCCAGAGGGACGGCGTGTCCGCAGCCGCCCTGTTTGACGTTCGTTCAAGGCTGTGGACCGGAATTGATCATCCGGCCCTTGGTCCTGGCAAATTCCCCAGAGCGTTTCCTGAAGGTGCTGGCGCCAACGGAGATGCAGAGTTTGCAGACGCGCCTTGCCTGTGACCCTGCACTGCCGACGGAGCCGAATCCTGTCTGCGCGGGCTTTCCGCAAAATCACCAAGTCGCGACACCACATCGGCGGGACGTCTGGCGCGCCTGACCATCGGGGGCGCAGCTGTGACCCCCGTCGGCTTGGTCACATTGACGGTCTCGTGATGTCCGGCCTCATGCCAGCGCCCTTCGGAGCGCAGCAGCACCAGTGTGTCCGACATGGCCGACAATGGTCTTGGGGCCTCATCGAGGCTGAGCGTGATGTCGTAGTGTGGCAGACCATAGATATAGATCGGATCCTTGCCCTCGGTGAGGCGGAAGCCAAGCATGGTCCAGAAGGGAATGAGTTCGCTGCGCGCCACACCACCTGCGATCCGATAGCCCTTGTCGCGGCACCAGGCGAATGCGGCCTTTGCCAGCTTGAAGGCGATGCGCGATTTGCGATGGGTCGGACGCACGGCAAGACGCTCGATGCGGGTGAAATCCGCGAAGTAGCGAATGCGGATCGTGGCGACAGGCTCGCCATCGACAAAGCCGAGCAGGTGGGTGGCGGAAAAGTCGTTTCCGTCAAAGTGCTTGCCGTAGAGATGCTCTTCATCCGAAAAATAGGCGGAAGCACGTATTGCTACGACTTTTGCCATATCCTCAAAGTCTCTCACGACCTTGAAACGGTAACCTTTTGCCATCGAGTCAGAAATTTCGAATGTATCGTACTCTGGAACATCGTCATTTTGCGCATGATGATCTTTTGAATAATGCAGATTATTTTCACGCGTCATTGAATTTGATGATTCGTCGACTTTGTCCGGAGGGGTGACCTTGATTTCATTTTGCATGACTTATTTTACTCCAACACGGATTATGAATGTAATGGAATATTTCTCGCTGTCCGCTCCAAAGTTGCTGTCAAAATGTCAACGCATCGTTCTTGAAATTACAACGCAAAAGGATAATCTCGCCATGCCTTGCCAAGGGGATAGCGGCCATGAATGACAGTCTCGACACGCTGAACGCGGTTCACAGCGTCCTGCAGATTGCCCGTGCGGGAAGCTTTCGCGGGGCAATGCGGGCGACCGGCATCGGCTTCCGGACGCTCAACGCCCGCATCGGGTTCCTGGAGGAGAAGCTGGGCTTCAGCATTCTGCACCGCACGCCGGATGGCATCGTGCTGACGTCAGAAGGGCAACAGGTGCTGGAGGGTGCCGAACAGATCGAAGCGATCATTGCGCGTATCCAACGCTTGGGGAAATCCTTCAATCACGAGACCGAAGGCGAGGTGATGCTGGCCACGACCGAAGGCATGGGCACGTTCTGGATTTCCCCCCAGATCAAGAATTTCAGCAAGCAGCACCCCAGGATCGCCATCCGCCTGCACCCCAGCATGTCGGTTGCGAACATGCGCCGCTTCGAGATTGACCTGGCCATCCAGGTTCTGGAGCCTGTGCTGCCGGAGATCAAGCGGGTGCGGCTGGCGCGGCTGCATCTGATGCTCGCCGCCGCACCATCCTATATCGCCAAACACGGCAACCCGGGAAAGATCGGCGAGTTGAAGGACCACACCTTCGTCTTTCATTCCAATCCTCAATTCAGCGACCTCTCCCGCATCGAGCATGCCGTAGGGCGCAAGCTGGAGCAGTCGCAATACCTGGTTCTGCGCAACAGCAGCGCACATTATCTGTCGATCGAGAGCGGCGTGGGCATTGGGTTCATTCCCAGCTACACCTTCGGCATTGGCACGCGGCTGGTGCCCCTGAATGTGCCGCTGCACTATGAGCTCGATGTCTGGCTCTGTTTCCACGAGGACGGGCGCAGCACGCCGCGCATCGCCAAGGTGATCGACTGGCTGAACAGCATTTTCGATCCCAGATTGTATCCCTGGTTCCGGCGGGAGTTTGTCGCACCCAAGGACTTCGATGCCGTGATCGAATCCAATGGCGTCAAGCAGCAGATTTTCGATCTCAGCCTGATGCGTTAGGGTCAGGCCCTCTTGCGCTCGATCGCATCCCAGATGGCCACCGCCAGATCAGGGCCGCCAAGGCGCTTGATGGCCCGGATGCCAGTGGGTGACGTCACGTTGATCTCCGTGAGGTTGCCCCCGATGACATCGATGCCGGTGAACAGCAGGCCACGTTCTTTCAACACGGGGCCGATGCGCTCGCAGATTTCCCGCTCACGGGTGCTGAGCTGTGTCGTCTCGGCGGCACCGCCGCGCACCATGTTCGCTCTGATATCGCCTGGCTGTGGCACCCGGTTCACGGCACCCATCGCCACGCCATCGACCAAGATGATGCGCTTGTCGCCATCGACGACCTGAGTCAGGAATCGCTGGATCACCCAGGGCTCCCGCGACACTGCCGCGAACATGTCGTAGAGCGGCCCGAAATTCGGATCGTCCGGCCCGACCTTGAAGATTCCCGCCCCGCCATTGCCGTAGAGCGGCTTCATCACGATGGCACCGTGCTCCTTGCGGAAGGCTTCGATCAGCGCCCTGTCCCGCGCGATCAGGGTCGGCGGCATCAGATCGGGAAACAGCGTCACCATGATCTTTTCCGGCGCATTGCGCACATGGGCGGGATCGTTGATCACCAGCGTGCGCGGATGCACGCGCTCCAGCAAATGGGTCGCTGTGATGTAGGACATGTCGAAGGGCGGATCCTGGCGCATCAGCACGACATCGACCGTGTCCAGCGACCGCATCGCTGGCTCACCAAGCGTGAAGTGATCGCCCTCGACATCGCGAACCTGCAATGGCTGCATGCGGGCGCTGACAGCACCGTCCCACATGGCGAGGCTCTCGGGCGTGTAGAACAGCAAGACATGGCCACGGGTCTGCGCCTCCAGGAGCAGAGCAAAGGTCGAATCCCCCTTGATCTTGATCTGGGCGATAGGGTCCATCTGGACGGCGACGGTGAGCGGCATCACGGACTCCTGTACGGGAGCCTGATCTGGGGTTTGGGGGGCACGCCGTCAACCAGGAATGATGCAGGGCAGCCTTTGCCTGTCGCGTCGATCGCATGAGATCAATGAGCACTGCTTCCGGTCACCGGGCGACACCACCCACCTGTCCACAGAGCCAGCCAGACCAGCACGGGTTGCAACGCCAGGCGTGGTCCGTGATACCACCAGTCCAGTGTCCAGCCCGCGATCTCGAAGCCCATTGCGGCATGCCGGATGTTGGCCGGGAACACGCAGACCGCATAGATCGCGAGCATCAACCCGGCCAACTTCCGCCATCGCGGCAGCAAAAGGCCGATAGCCCCGGCGATTTCGAGCAGACCCGTGACCTGCACCACGATCTCCGGGAACGGAACGGCTTGAGGCATGATCAGCAGGAATGGCGCAGGCCACCAGAGGTGGGCAAGGCCAGCACTCGCGTAGAAACAGGCCAGCAATGCGCGTGCGCAGGCCCGCCAGCCTCGCGCAGACATCACCGCGCTGGACCGAGATTGCGGTCCAGGAAGCGCACGAGATCGTCCAGGATGGGTTTGCGTGCTCTCAGCAGCCATGAGAGCGACGTGAGTGTCCCGGCATGATCCACTCCGGGATAGATCATCTCTTCCACCGAGGCGCCTGCCGCTCGCAGCCGTGCTGCGAGGGTCCGCGTGTTGCGCGGCGACACCAGCGTATCGGCATCCCCTGTCGCAAGAAACATCGGAGGAGCATTGGCCCGAACCAGATTGATTGGCTGTGTCTCGGACAATTTCGGCCAACGGCTGAAAGCCGCCTCTGCCGCAGGTGACGTGAAGGGGAGAAAATCATAGGGGCCGGACAATCCCGCCACAGCACTGACACCCTCTCCCTCGACACCAGCTTTGCTTTGGAATCGGCGATCAAGTCCGAGCATCACGGCATTGTATGCCCCAGCAGAATGGCCGACGACGGCAATGCGCCTGGGATCGCCACCATAGCGGGCGATGTTGTCACCAATCCAGCGCAGGGCCAGCGCATTGTCGTCGACAAATACCGGAAACAGGATTTCCGGCACCAGCCGATAATCCACGACGACGGTGATGAAGCCCCGCGCTGCCAGTGCGCGGCCGACGAAGGCATAGTCCTGGCGGGAGCCGCTGTTCCAGGAACCACCGTAGATAAACATCACGACCGGCAACACCCGCCGATCACCGGTTGGGGCATAAACATCGAGTTTCTGGCGCGGATGGGTGCCAAAAGCGATGCCGTCAGCCAGGCTTTCGCTGCCACCATCCCGGCCTGCCACGATGTTGAACGTGCCAACCGGCGTGCAAGCGGCGGCTAGAGTTGCCAGCGCCCCCGACACCACATGGCGCCGTGACCTCATGTCGGCTGATATCACAATGCGCTCCCGCTGCCTGATCCATGCGGATACACCGGAAAAGCAGGAAAAGATGCAGTCGCCGCGAATTACGTGATCTCCCCCACATTCACGCGATGCCGGGGCCAGCGCCAGGGGGCCACGAGCACGGCATCGCAGCGGAAGACATGGCTGTCATCCAGTTGTCGATGGGCACGGAAGCTGTTCATGGCGCGGCTGATCGCTTGTATCTTGGCCGGCGTGATTGCCGCTGCCGCATCGTCGAGCGACCGTCTCGCCTTCACCTCGACCGCGACAATCGTGTTGCCGCGCCGCATGATCAGATCGATCTCGCCGGATGGCGCGAGATAGCGCCGCGCCATCGGCCAATAGCCCTTGCAGACCAGCAGCAGCAGGGCCAGCCGCTCGGCATCCGCGCCCGCCAGGTTGGCGAGACTGCGCCGACGATCCTCTCCGTTACGCCGGGCCATCGCCTTTTCCCTGTAACAGCAACGCCCTGGCATAGACCTCGCGCTTGGGGAGGCCGAGTTCGGCGGCGGCAATGGCGGCGGCATCCTTGACCGACATCGTCGCGATCAGGGACCGGAGCCTGCCATCGACATCCGCCTCGCCCGCCGCTTCGACCGCACCGGGAGCGCCCACGACGAGGACGAATTCGCCGCGTGGCGCTTCCTGTTCGAAATGGGCGGCAACCGTGCTGATCGGGCCACGCACCACTGTTTCGTAGAGCTTCGTCAATTCGCGTGCGGCGGCAGCAGGCCTGTCGCCCAGGATGGCCTGCATATCGGCCAGCGTTTCCCGCACCCGGTGAGGGGCCTCATAGAAGACCAGCGCGCCGGGAACAGCGGCAAGTGCCCGCAGCCTGCGCTTCCGATCTCCGGATTTTGGCGGCAGGAAACCCTCGAAAAAGAAGCGATCCACCGGCAGACCCGCGACGACCAGCGCGGCCAGCAGGGCGGAAGCCCCTGGCAGCGGGTAAACCTTGATCCCCCTGCCCGCAGCCTGCATCACCAGTGTGGCGCCGGGATCGGACAAAAGCGGGGTACCGGCATCGCTGATCAGGGCAAGGACAGCACCTTTGTCCAGATCATCCAGCACCGCCTCGACCTGTTGGTCGCTGGCATGCGCGTCAAACCGGCGGATGCGGGTGCGGATGCCGTAATGGTCTGTCAGTCGCCGTGCGACCCGCGTGTCCTCGGCCAGGATCGCATCTGCGGCAGCCAGCGTGGACAAGGCCCGAATGGTCATGTCACCCAAGTTGCCGATCGGCGTGGCGACGACATGCAGACCCGGCAGCAAGGCACGCGCGGCAACGGCCTGCCCATTGAAGCTCCAGCTCTTCTCTCCTGCGGAGTCGGACTGGGCTTTCGGCGCGTCGTCTGTGTCAATCATGGCAGATGCATAGCCCGACACGTCGCGAGACGGCTATCGTTAACCCTGAAAAATCTTTGGTTTCTTGTTTTTACGCAAATCAATTAACCTGTCTTAACTTTCTGAAATCCCGAGGACCATCCGTGAGCAAGCCCACACCATCGCTTTTTGTCTCTTCCTCGTTCAGCCGTCGCAAGATGCTGGCCTTCTCCGGCAGTGCCAGCGTCGCCATGCTGGCTGCTGCTTGCGGGGGTGGATCAGGCCTTGATCCCCTGCCCGGCGGACAGCAAACCGCGCCACCCCCGCAGGCAGGCGGCCCAGCCACCGGAGGCAACACCATCGGCAGCGGCTCTGTCCGTATCGGGCTTGTCCTGCCACTCTCGGCGGCTGGTGGCATCGGTGCTGCAGCGGGGGCCATCCGCAACGCGGCAGAACTGGCAATGAGCGAATTCGACAATCCGGAGATCACCGTGCTGATCAAGGATGATCGCGGTGATGCGGGTGCCGCGCGCGAGGCCGTGCAGCAGGCGCTCGCCGAAGGCGCGGAACTCGTGCTGGGTCCACTGACGGCTCCATCCGTGCAGCAGGCCTCGCAACTGACCAAGGC
>JANNFV010000534.1:0-1705 GCA_031380285.1 Hyphomicrobiales bacterium
GGGCTGCGAGGTCTGGCCGATCCACACCGTGCAGTTCTCCAACCACACGGGCTATGCCGAGGGCTGGTCCGGCCGTGTTTATGACGGCCAGATGATCGACGAGGTCGTCGGCGGCATCGCGCGGCTGGGCAAGCTTTCGGAATGCGACGGCGTGCTCTCGGGCTACATGGGTTCCTCCGACATCGGACACGCCATCCTCGCGGCGGTCGCCCGCGTGCGGGAGGCCGCGAAGGACGCCGTCTATTGCTGCGACCCGGTGATCGGCGATGTCGGCAAGGGCATCTTCGTGCGCTCCGGCGTGCCGGAATTCGTCAAGGGCCGCGCCGTGCCCGCCGCCGATGTCATCACGCCCAACCAGTTCGAACTGAACTATCTGGCAGGCATGGAAACGCCGACATTGGCCGAGGCGCTGAAGGCGGTGAAGGCCGTTCACGCGCTGGGGCCAAAGGTGATCCTGGTAACGTCGCTGCTGACACAGGAGACCCCGGCGGATTGCATCGACATGATCGCGTCTGCAGATGGCGAGGTCTGGCGGCTGCGCTCGCCCCGCCTCGACATCCATGTGAAC
Source organism: Hyphomicrobiales bacterium (assembly GCA_031380285.1). Taxonomy (GTDB): domain Bacteria; phylum Pseudomonadota; class Alphaproteobacteria; order Rhizobiales; family Beijerinckiaceae; genus JADCCX01. Next base: position 569 of record JANNFV010000534.1, read on the forward strand.
GGCGCTGGCGATGCGATAGCCGCCGTGTTCTTCGTGCATTGGCTGCGAACACGGTCTGCGGCGGAGGCGCTGGGGATGGCAGGATCTGCCATCCTGGGCGTGCTTGAACAAACCTTGAAGGCACAGTCACGCGAGCTGGTCACCATTGCTGCGCAAGACGAGTTCGTGACCCCCTCGCACAATTTGATGCCCGAAAGGCTTTGAGCCGCGCCATCAGCGTTTGCAGCGTTGCGCAATAACGCCTGCTGCTTTTCCTTGCAGGCCATCGCGGCAAGGCTTATCTGAGCCGCCATGCCAGCAAGTGTTCAAGAAGCCATCGAAGCCATTGCCCGCGGAGAGATCGTCGTCGTCACCGACGATGACGACCGCGAGGGCGAGGGCGATCTGATCGTCGCCGCCACGCTCTGCACGTCGGAGAAAATGGCGTTCATCGTGCGCCATACCTCCGGCATCGTCTGTGCCCCCATAACGCAGGAAGATGCACGCCGCCTGCGCCTCGATCCGATGGTGGCGCACAACGATTCGAACCACACCACGGCCTTCACCGTTTCCATCGACTACAAGCCGGGCATGACCACCGGCATTTCGGCCGAGGAGCGCACCTCGACATGCCGGGGGCTGGCAAACCCCAATGCGGGCGCCAATGATTTCGCCCGCCCCGGCCACATCTTCCCGCTGATCGCGCGGGATGGCGGCGTGCTCATGCGCTCCGGACACACTGAAGCCGCCGTCGATCTCTGCCGCATGGCGGGGCTGCCCCCGGTGGGCGTGATCTGCGAGCTGGTCAATGATGACGGCACCGTGACCAAGGGCCAGCAGGTCGCGGATTTTGCCGCGAAGCATGGCCTGAAGCATGTCACCATCGCCGACATGATTGCCTGGCGTCAGGCCCGCGAAAAGCTGGTCGAGCGTGTCAGCCAGTTCAGCGTGGAAAGCCCCATCGGCACCATGCAGGGCTATGCCTTCAAGACGCCATTCGATCCTGTCTATCACCTTGCCTTCGTCTATGGCAGCATCGGCAAGGGCGAGAACGTGCTGGCGCGGTTCCACAAGCCCAACATCATGAACGATATTTTCCAGGCTCCTCCCGCCATCGCCAAGGCGCTCGCCCGCTTCAAGGCAGCCGGCAGCGGCGTG
>JANNFV010000588.1:0-3501 GCA_031380285.1 Hyphomicrobiales bacterium
CGGAATGAAATGCGGACGGGTGGAGACGAGTTCACGGAAATGCTGCCCGCGATGCTCGAAGCTCCGGAATTGATCATAGGAGGCGCAGGCCGGCGACAGGAGCACGATGGGATGGGCGAAGGCGCTTGCTTCGGCATCTGCCGCCGCCTGGGCCACCGCAACATCGAGCGTGCCACAGCGCTCGAATGGCACCGCGCCTTCCAGCGTCTTTGCAAACACCTCGGTGGCGTGACCGATGAGATAGGCCTTGGCGACAGCGCCGAACAAGGACCGCAGTTCCTCGATCCCGCCTTCCTTCTCCTTGCCGCCGAGAATCCAGAACAGGCCCTCGCCTCCCGCCAGCGCACCGCGCGTGGAATCGGCATTGGTGGCTTTGCTGTCATTGATGAAGGCGGTTCTGCCGATCATGCCGATCTGCTCCATGCGGTGCGGGAGCGACGCATAGGATCGCAGCGCCTTCTGGATCAGGTCTGGCGCGAGCTTCAGTTCAAGCGCCACGGCCACTGCGGCAGCGGCATTCTGGGCGTTGTGCGTTCCCCGGAGAGACGCGATGCCAGCGAGGCTGGCGATGTCGAACTCCTCGCCGCCCTCCATCCGGCTGATCGTTGTTCCCCGCGCCGTCACACCGCTGGGCAGGCGACCGGTCGAAAAGCGCAGGAGCGGCTTGCCGCTGGCGGCACGACGGTCCGCCATGGCCCGCGACCAGGCATCATCGACGCCGCAGATCGCGGTGGCTGAGGATGCAACGACGCGCTCCTTGATTGCGGCGTAGTGCTCGATGGTGCCGTGGCGATCCAGATGGTCCGGTGTCAGGTTGATCATCACGCCGATGCTGGGGGCAAGCGACGGCGTGAGATCGATCTGGAACGTGCTGATCTCGATCACATGCACCCGATCCGGCGCTGGTGGCGCGAGGTCAAGAATGTTGGTGCCGATGTTGCCGCCCATCTGCACATCGACACCGGCGGTGCGCAGGAGATGGGCGATCAGCGCTGTGGTTGTGGATTTGCCGTTTGTCCCGGTGATCGCGATGACGGGAGCGGCAGGCGCGACCTTCGCACGCTCGCGAAAGAACACCTCGATATCGCCGATGATCTCAACGCTGGCGGCCTGCGCCTTGCCAACCGTCCAATGTGGCTGCGGATGCGTCAGCGGGACGCCAGGCGAGAGAATGAACGAGGCATAGCTGCTCCAGTCAGCGCTGTTCAGATCGCGCAGAACAAGGCCTTCGGCTGCGGCTTTTGCACGGCCCGCCTCGCCATCGTCCCAGCAATGCACGCTCGCACCGCCAGCCACCAGCGCACGGGCCGTCGCAAGGCCCGATCCGCCAAGGCCGAACAGTGCGACCGTCTTGCCAGCAAAGGTTGTGGCAGGTGTCACACCGTCACCTCAGCTTGAGGGTGGACAGGCCGATCAGGGCCAGAACCACCGCGATGATCCAGAAGCGGATCACCACCTGCGGTTCGGTCCAGCCGAGCTTCTCGAAATGATGGTGGATCGGTGCCATGCGGAACACGCGCTTGCCCGTCAGCTTGAACGAGGCGACCTGGATGATCACCGACATTGCCTCCAGCACGAAGATGCCGCCGACAATGGCAAAGACGATCTCGTGCTTGGTGATGACGGCAATGGTGCCGAGCATGCCGCCAAGTGCCAGCGATCCGGTATCGCCCATGAAGATCTGGGCGGGCGGCGCGTTGTACCAGAGAAAACCAAGACCGGCACCGATCATGGCTCCGCACAGCACGGCGAGTTCGCCGGTGCCTGGCACGAACTGGATCTGCAGATAGGTCGCGAAGACGAAATTGCCGGAGAGATAGGCGATCAACGCGAAGGTTGCGGCGGCCACCATGACCGGCACGATGGCGAGACCGTCGAGTCCATCGGTGAGATTAACGGCGTTGCCCGCGCCCACGATAACCAGGGCACCGAAAGCCACGAAGAAAATGCCAAGGTTGATGATCGCATCCTTGAACACCGGGAAGACGATGGATGTTGCAAGGGTTGGCACACCGGGCGTGTTGATGGTGTAGCGGGTGACAAGATAGGCGGCAAAACCGGCCACCAGGAACTCGAACCCCAGCCGCGCCCGGCCCGAGAAGCCGGCGTGACTCTGTTTCGTGACCTTGAGGAAATCATCATAGAAACCGATGGCTCCGAAGCAGAGCGTCACCATCAGCACGATCCAGACGAAGGGATTGGACCAGTTCGCCCACAGGAGAGTCGAGAACAGGAAGCCTGAGAGGATCATCAGGCCACCCATGGTGGGCGTGCCCTTCTTGGTCAGCAGGTGCGTGGCCGGGCCATCCTCGCGGATCGGCTGGCCTTTGCCCTGCTTGATCTTGAGAAAGCCGATGATCACCGGACCGAAGAAGAAGACGAAGGCCAGTCCCGTTGCCGTCGCGCCCGCCGTCCGGAACGTGAGGTAGCGGAACACGTTCAACGCACCGAAGGAAGCGGACAGATCGGCAAGCCAGAAGAGCATCAGGCGGTCCTTGCATGCGATGCGACCGGCGACGACGCAGCGTCAGCGGCCGCAAGCGGGCGGCGTGTTTACCAACAGTTCATCACGCCCGAATCGTTTCTGTTTGATTAACGGGGTGTCGGGATTTGATGGCGGTCACGATGGGCCCCATGCGGCTGCCGAGCGATCCCTTGATCATCACGGCATCACCCGACCGGATGGTTTCCAGAACCGAGGGCTGGAGTTCGGCTGACGTTGCGGCGTAGCTGCCGCGCTTGTCCGATGGCAGGGCCTGCCAGAGATTGCGCATCAATGGCCCGGAGCAGAACACGAGATCGATGCTGTTGGCCTCGACAGCCTCGACCAGATCGCGGTGCATCTGCGGGCCGGACGGCCCGAGTTCCAGCATGTCGCCCAGAATGGCGATGCGTCGCCCGCGCAACCCGACATCGAGTTGACCCAGCAGCGCAAGCGAGGCCCGCATCGAGGCCGGGTTGGCGTTGTAGCTTTCATCCAGAAGGGTGAACACGCCACCGGGCGCCAGCAACTCCGTGCGCTGCCCCCGGCCAGAGCCAGCCGAAAGATCGGCCAGCGCCAGCGCCGCGAGCGCCAGATCGGCACCCAAGGCATCGGCGACGGCCAGCACCGAGAGCGCGTTGAGCGCCATGTGACGCCCTGGTGCGCCAACCTGGAAATTCACGATCTGTCCGTGGATTCTGGCCTCGACGACAGAACGATCAGGGGTGAGCACCAATCTCAGTAAACGCACATCGGCTGACTCATGCTCGCCGAATGTCACGACACGTCCAGCGCTCGACGCCGCCGCATGGGCCTTGAGGCGCTCGAAATGCGGATTGTCGCGGTTGAGGACCGCCGTGCCGCCGGGCAGCAGGCCCGAGAAGATTTCGCCCTTGGCATCCGCGATCCCCGGGATGCCCTTGAAATGCTCGAGATGCACCGGTTCGACGGTTGTAACGACCGCCACATGCGGCTTGACGAAGCCCGTCAGCGGCAAAATCTCGAATGGATGGTTCATG
>JANNFV010000592.1:0-3003 GCA_031380285.1 Hyphomicrobiales bacterium
CTGTCGCCCGCGCCATCGGCCAGCAGGCGGCCCGCTTCATCGACGACCGAAACGCGGTCGGGCTTCAGGCCTTCCACCGCCGTCGCCACGAGATGACGGATGGCGCGAACCTGGCCCGGTTCCAGCTCGCCACGCACCTTCAGCACGATGGAGGCTCGCACTTCCTTCTTCTCGCGCTGGAACAGCTGCTTCTCCGGCATGGCGAGGTGAACACGTGCGTTCTGGACCCGGTCGATCGAGCGGATGGTCCGGGCCAGTTCGCCTTCGAGCGCGCGCAGCTGGTTCATGTTCTGCACGAAGCTGGTGGCGGTAAGGGAATCCGACTTGTCGAAGATCTCGTAGCCGACGCCCCCGCCCTGCGGCAGGCCCTTGCTGGCGAGATCCATGCGCAGCTTCAGCACCTGATCCTTGGGAACCATGATGGTGCCGCCGTCGTAGCGCATTTCATATTTCACGCCGCGCTGGTCGAGATCGCGGGTCACGGCGGTCGAATCCTGGAGGTTCATGTCGGTGAAGAGCGTGGTCATCGTCGGCGCTGTCACGCGCATGATGATGAAGGCGAAGAAGCCCATCAGGGCGAGCGCCACGGCTCCCAGCGCCATCAGCTTCTGAGGGCCAAGCTTTCTTACGACATCGACAACGCCATTCACCGGGGAACGCCCTTCACCAACCAGATGCCACACCACGATGAGAGACAGCCCAGGGCCGACCCCTCACCCGGCAATAATTGCCGGGCACGTGGTTACCAGCGGGTTAATCCGTCGGGATTTTCGTGATTCGGGCGCGGAAAAGGTGGTTTGTGCGGATGTGCTTGACGAAATCAGCGTGAAGCGGCGGCTTTTTGGACTGCTGCTTGCGCATTCGCAAGGATGCCATCCCAGTTCCGGGCCGCGATATCCTTGGGGGTGGCAATCCATGAGCCACCCACGGCGACAACATTCGGCAAGGCGAGATAGGCACTCATCGAATCAAGCGTCACACCGCCGGTCGGCACGAAGGAAAAATCGGGCATCGCCGCATTGACCGCCGACAGCATGCCTCGCCCACCGGCAACTTCCGCCGGGAACAGCTTGAGGAAGGACACACCCTCGGTCCGCGCCATTTCCATTTCTGTCGGCGTGGCGACGCCCGGCAGATAGGCGACACGACCGCGCCGCGCAAACCCCGCGACCTCCGATACAAGTCCCGGCGAGACGAGGAAGGACGCGCCCGCGATCATCGACTCCTCGGCCTGGCTGGCGCTGCGCACCGTTCCGGCCCCGATGAGCATGTCAGGGCATGCCCGCGCGATGGCCCGGATCGCATCCATGGCGCCTTCGACGCGCAGCGTCACTTCAATGGCCGGGAGGCCGCCGGCGATCAGCGCCTTGGCCAGCGCGACGCCGTCTTCGGCTCCCGAAACGGTCACGACGGGCAGGACACCGATTTTCTGCAGATCCGCGCGGAGCACGTCGCTCTTGAACTTCATGGCTGTCTCTCCTTCGGGGGTGGCAATTCAGGCGCTGGTGACCTGATAATCCTTGATGTCGGTGAAGTGGATGGCGGGCCAGCGCTCCTGGTCGAATTTCAGCGAGAACGCGGTTGGTGCCATGAACACCGGTGCGCCGTCGAGATCGGTCGAGATCGATGATCCGTTGGCGTCGCTGAACTTGCGCATCTCGAGCGGATCGTCGCTGCTGATCCAGCGGCAGATGGTGAAGCGCGTCTGGTCATAGGCGATGGGCAGGCTGTATTCGGCCGCCAGCCGCACCTTCAGCACGTCAAGCTGCAATGCGCCGACCACGCCGACGATGGCTGGCGAGCCGTCGGTCGGCAGGAAGACCTGGACCACGCCTTCCTCGGCCATCTGCTGCAGGGCTTCGCGCAGCTTCTTGGCCTTCATGGCGTCCTGGAGCTTCACACGGCGCAGGATTTCCGGCGCAAAGCTGGGCACGCCGCGAAACACGATGTCCTCGCCCTCGGTCAGCGTGTCGCCGATCCTGAGCGTGCCGTGGTTGGGGATGCCGACCACATCGCCCGCGAAGGCTTCCTCGGCCAGCACACGGTCGCGCGCGAAGAAGAACTGCGGTGCCGTCAGGCTCATCGGCTTGCCCGTGCGCACGAGCTTGGCCTTCATGCCGCGCGAGAGCTTGCCCGAGCAGACCCGCATGAAGGCGATGCGGTCGCGGTGGTTGGGGTCCATGTTCGCCTGGATCTTGAAGACGAAGCCGGTCATCTTCGGCTCCTCCGCCGTGATCAGGCGCTGCGCCGATTGCTGGGCGCGGGGCGGCGGTGCATGCAGGCCGAGCGCATCGATCAGGTCGCGCACGCCGTAGTCCCTGAGCGCGGAGCCGAAGAACACCGGCGTCAGATGCCCCTCGCGAAAGGCCTCCAGTTCGAAGGGGCGGCAGGCTTCCGCCGCCAGCGCCAGTTCCTCGCGGAAGGCCGCGATCTCGGTCACCGGCAGCAGGCGGTCGAACAGCGAATCCTCTGGGCCATTGACCTTGATGATGGCGTCCGCATCTTTCTGGCGCACCTCGTGGGTGCGCAGGTTGTAGGTGCCCGCAAAGCTCTTGCCCTTGCCGATGGGCCAGTTGACCGGGGCGGTGTCCAGCGCCAGCGTCTTTTCGATCTCGTCGAGCAGGTCGAAATTGTCGCGCGTCTCGCGGTCCATCTTGTTGATGAAGGTGACGATGGGGATATCGCGCAGGCGGCAGACCTCGAACAGCTTGCGCGTGCGGGCCTCAATGCCCTTGGCCCCGTCGATCACCATGATGGCTGAGTCCACCGCCGTCAGCGTGCGGTAGGTGTCCTCGGAGAAGTCCTCGTGGCCCGGCGTGTCGAGCAGGTTGAAGACATGGCCCGCATATTCGAAGGTCATGACAGAGGTGACGACGGAAATGCCACGCTCGCGCTCGATGCTCATCCAGTCGGACCGGGTGTTCTGCCGGTCCTTCTTGGCCTTGACCTCACCGGCAAGCTGGATCGCGCCGCCGAACAGCAGCAGCTTCTCGGTGAGCGTGG
>JANNFV010000615.1:0-1727 GCA_031380285.1 Hyphomicrobiales bacterium
TCCAGGCGCTTCTGCCGCTTGGCTAGGGTCTGCATCACGGCGTGATCAAAAAGGCGGGGAGCGGTCATCGGCGCTTTCTATGGGACTCGAAAGCGCTGGCGTAAAGCGCCATAGTGACGGGATGATGCCATCCACGGTCGATACCCCTGAACCGGATGCCGCCAGCCCCTCGCGCTGGCGCATGGCGTGGGGCGCGGCCTCCCGCAGGGTGCTCGATGCGGCCTACCCGCCGCAATGCGTGGCCTGCCGCGAGATCACGGCGGAGCCCGCCACACTGTGCGCGGTGTGCTGGCGCGATATGCCGTTCATCGCAAGGCCCTTCTGTGAAAGGCTGGGCACGCCCTTCGCGGTGGATATTGGCGGGCCGCTGCTGTCGCCTGCTGCCATCGCCGATCCGCCGGTGTTCGGGCGGGCACGCTCTGTGGCGCATCACCGGGGCGCGGCACAGGAGCTGGTGCACAAGCTGAAATATGGCGATCGACAGGAACTCGCCATCGCCATGGGTGGCATGATGACGGCTGCCGCCGCCGATCTGCTGGCGGAGGCAACGGTGATTATCCCCGTGCCGCTGCACTGGACCCGGCTGTGGCAGCGCCGCTTCAACCAGGCGGCGGCGTTGGCGGCGGTGATGGGGCGGCGCTCTGGCCTGCCGGTGGAGGCAGGGTTGCTGCGGCGTCGCAAGCGCACGCTGCGCCAAGTGGGCCTGACCCGCAGCCAGCGACAGGAGAACCTGCAAGGCGCCTTCATCGCTCCCGACGACATGAAGGCCGCGTTGCGCGGCCAGCGCGTGCTGCTCGTGGATGATGTGATGACGACAAGTTCCACGGCCAATGCGGCCTCCCGCGTCCTGCTGAAGGCAGGAGCCGCTGCTGTCGATGTCGTGACCTTCGCCAGGGTTGTGACGGCGTCGTGAATGACTATCTATGGTAAGAACCGGAGCCTGAGCTGATGCCTGCCGTCACGATCTACACGAAATCCTGGTGCCCCTATTGCAGTGCGGCCAAGGATCTCCTGAAAAAGAAGAACGTCGCTTTCACCGAAATTCCGGTGAAATCCGCTGATGATCAATCTGCCATGGCGAATAAGGCGGGCGGGCGCTCCACCGTGCCGCAGATCTGGATCGGCGAGCGCCATGTCGGCGGTTGCGACGATCTCTACACGCTCGACGACAAGGGGGAACTGGATCGGCTGCTGGCGGCATGATCAAATATGCGCTCCACTGCGACAAGGGCCACGGCTTCGAAAGCTGGTTTCCCTCCAGCGCCTCGTTCGAGACGCAGGCGAAACGCGGACTGGTGGAATGTCCGCTGTGCGGCTCCAGCCGCGTGGACAAGCAGATCATGGCGCCCAGCGTGCGCCTCAAAGGTGCCGCAACACCCGTGATCGATATGGAAACGGCGGTTGTCGCGTCCGAGCCAACGCCTGCTCCCGAGCAATCCTTGGCGCTGTTGGGCGAGCAGGCCGAGAAGCTGCGCATGATGGTGCGCGAGATGCATGCCCATGTGACGGCCAACACCGAGGATGTGGGCGCAAAATTCGCCGACGAGGCGCGCAAGATCCATTACGGCAATGCCGAGGAACGCGCCATCCGCGGCAAGGCGACGCCGACGGAAGCAGCGGCCCTGCATGAGGAGGGGATCGGCTTCCTGCCGCTGCCGCCCCTGCCGGAAGAGCGGAACTGATCGGGCTGCACAGGCGTCGTGCGTGCTTCGAGACGCGCCTTTGGC
>JANNFV010000622.1:0-3822 GCA_031380285.1 Hyphomicrobiales bacterium
CGACAACACCCATTTAGAGGCGACCGATGAACCGGTCTCAGTGACTATCTTACTCGATCCCAGTCGCGCAAGTGAACTGAAGCACTTGGCCGAAAAGCATGAGTTGTCTCTGAATGATATGGCGAAGTCTTATCTCGAAACCGAAATTGAAGCACAACATGGCCTGACATTCGGTCCATGGCTTCGTCGTTATATGTACCGGGACTAGCCCGAGAAAGTTCATCCGCATGTCCATCCTCATCACCAAATCCACCAGGGTCATCACGCAGGGCTTCACCGGCAAGAATGGAACGTTCCATTCGGAGCAGGCGATTGCCTATGGCACGCAGATCGTTGGCGGCACATCGCCGGGCAAGGGTGGCACTGTCCATCTCGGCCTGCCAGTGTTCGACACCGTTGCCGAGGCGCGTCACGCCACGGGGGCCGATGCCTCCGTCATCTATGTGCCGCCACCGGGTGCAGCGGATGCCATCTGCGAGGCGATCGATGCCGAAATCCCGCTCATCGTCTGCATCACGGAAGGTATCCCGGTGCTGGACATGGTGCGCGTCAAGCGTTCGCTGGAAGGCTCCAAGTCGCGTCTCATCGGGCCGAACTGTCCCGGCGTGGTCACGGCGGGTGAATGCAAGATCGGCATCATGCCGGCCAACATCTTCAAGCCCGGCAATGTCGGCATCGTCTCGCGCTCCGGCACACTGACCTATGAGGCCGTGTTCCAGACGACCCGCGAGGGGCTGGGACAGACCACTGCGGTCGGTATCGGTGGCGACCCGGTGAAGGGCACCGAGTTCATCGACATGCTGGAAATGTTCCTGGCGGATGAGAAGACGCAATCCATCGTCATGATTGGCGAGATCGGCGGTTCGGCGGAAGAAGACGCGGCGCAGTTCATCAAGGACGAGGCGAAGCGTGGTCGCCGCAAGCCGATGGTCGGCTTCATCGCGGGACGCACAGCGCCTCCGGGCCGTCGCATGGGCCATGCCGGTGCGATTATCTCGGGTGGCAAGGGCGGTGCCGAGGACAAGATTGCGGCGATGGAAGCGGCAGGCATCCGCGTGTCACCGTCGCCCGCCCGGTTGGGCAAGACGCTTGTGGATCTGCTGAAGGGTTGAGCGTCAGCCTTCCTTCTCCCGCAGGGGGAGAAGGAAGAGTAATGAGCCGCGCACAAATGACACAGGAGGGAAGTATAATGGACCGCGACCCAACCGATATCGACCTCTCCGCTTTCTCCGGCGAAAGCGCCGCCTATCTCGAATCCCTCACGGGTGAGGAAACCGCTGGCCCTTCGTGGCAGCGCAAGAACTGGCCCATCCCTGCCAATGGCGAACTTGTTTCCGCGCTCGATGGCAACTGGGGTGCGGTCGAGAAGATTGTCACAGACAAGCTGGAGAAAAAGTCCGCCGAGAAGGGCGTTCCCGCTGCTGCCGCCGATATCCAGCAGGCGACACGCGATTCCGTCCGCGCGCTGATGATGATCCGCGCCTACCGGATGCGTGGGCACCTCCACGCCAATCTCGATCCGCTCGGTATCGAGGCAAAGCGCGACCACGAGGAATTGCATCCCTCGACCTATGGCTTCACGGATGCCGACTGGGACCGCAAGATCTTCATCGATCATGTGCTGGGCCTGGAGTTCGCGACCATCCGCGAGATGCTGGATATCCTGCAACGCACCTACTGCTCCACCATCGGCTACGAGTTCATGCACATCACGGACCCCGCCGAAAAGGCGTGGTTGCAGGAGCGCATCGAGGGGCCGGACAAGGAGATCAGCTTCACCAAGGAAGGCAAGCGCGCCATCCTGCAGAAGCTGGTGGAAGCCGAGGGCTTCGAGAAATTCCTGGACGTCAAATACACCGGCACCAAGCGCTTTGGCCTGGACGGCGGCGAATCCGTAATTCCGGCGCTTGAGCAGATCATCAAGCGCGGTGGCAATCTCGGCGTACAGGATATCGTGCTCGGCATGGCCCACCGCGGTCGCCTCAACATCCTCACGCAGGTCATGGGCAAGGCGCACCGTGCGCTGTTCCATGAGTTCAAGGGCGGTTCAGCCGCTCCCGACGACGTGGAAGGCTCGGGCGACGTGAAGTATCACCTTGGCGTGTCGTCGGACCGCGAGTTCGATGGCAACAAGGTTCACCTGTCACTGACGCCAAACCCATCCCACCTGGAGATCGTCGATCCGGTGGTGCTGGGCAAGGTTAGGGCCAAGCAGGACCAGCATGGCTGCCCGCCGGAAGACCGCCGCGCCGTGATGCCGCTGCTGCTGCATGGCGATGCCGCTTTCGCAGGGCAGGGCGTCGTGGCGGAATGCCTCGGCCTCTCTGGCCTGAAGGGGCACCGCACCGGCGGCTCGGTGCATGTCATCATCAACAACCAGATCGGCTTCACCACCTATCCGCGCTACTCGCGCTCCTCGCCCTATCCTTCGGACGTGGCGAAGATGGTGGAAGCGCCGATCTTCCACGCCAATGGCGATGACCCCGAGGCGGTCGTTTTCGCGGCCAAGGTCGCGACCGAATTCCGCATGCGCTTCCAGAAGCCTGTCGTGGTCGATATGTGGTGCTATCGTCGCTACGGCCACAACGAAGGCGATGAGCCGGGCTTCACGCAACCGCTGATGTACCGCAAGATTCGCAGCCAGAAGACCACGCTGGAAATCTATGCCGCCAAGCTTGTGGCGGAAAGCGTTGTGACCGAGGGCGAAGTCGACAAGATGAAGACGGACTGGCGTGCGCGGCTCGAGGCCGAGTACGAGGCCGGCCAGGCCTACAAGCCGAACAAGGCGGACTGGCTGGACGGCGCATGGTCCGGCCTCAAGGCTGTGGCTTCCGCCACGAATGACGAGGATCCGCGCCGTGGCCAGACCGGCGTCGCCATGGACAAGCTCGTCTCCATTGGCGAGACCCTTGCCAGGGTGCCCGACGGCTTCAACATCCACAAGACGATCCAGCGCTTCATGGATGGACGCAAGAAGATGATCGAGACCGGCGACGGTGTCGATTGGGCCATGGGCGAGGCGCTCGCATTCGGAACCCTGCTGGACGAGGGGCACCGCGTGCGCCTCTCCGGCCAGGATTGCGAGCGGGGCACCTTCAGCTCGCGCCACTCCGTGCTGATCGATCAGGAGAATGAAACCCGCTACAAGCCACTGAATCATATCCGCGAGGGGCAGGCGAAGTACGAGGTCATCAACTCGATGCTCTCGGAAGAGGCGGTGCTGGGCTTCGAGTATGGCTACAGCCTGTCCGAGCCGAATGCGCTCACACTCTGGGAAGCGCAGTTCGGCGATTTCGCCAATGGTGCGCAGGTGCTGTTCGACCAGTTCATCTCGTCGGGCGAGCGCAAATGGCTGCGCATGTCCGGCCTCGTCTGCCTGTTGCCGCATGGCTACGAAGGACAAGGGCCGGAGCATTCGTCGGCCCGTCTCGAACGCTTCCTGCAAATGTGTGCGGAAGACAATATGCAAGTGGCCAACGTCACAACGCCGGCGAATTATTTCCACATCCTTCGCCGCCAGATGCGTCGTGATTTCCGCAAGCCGCTGATCCTGATGACACCGAAGTCGCTGCTGCGCCACAAGCGCGCGGTCTCGACATTGGCCGAGCTCTCCGGCGAATCCACCTTCCATCGTCTACTGTGGGATGATGCGCAATATCTCAAGGACCAGCCAATCCAGCTGGTCAAGGATTCCAAGATCCGCAGGGTCGTCTTGTGCTCAGGCAAGGTCTATTATGATCTTTACGAGGATCGCGAAAGGCGCGGCATCAACGACGTCTATCTGTTGCGGGTCGAACAGCTTTATCCGTTCCCGGCCAAGGC
>JANNFV010000633.1:0-1852 GCA_031380285.1 Hyphomicrobiales bacterium
CGAACGCCTCGGCCGTGACATCGGCAAAGGGCTGGCGCAGGTTCACGCCTGCGGCGTTGAGGAGGATATCGGCGCTGTCGCCGGCCTGGCGCAAAGCTTCCGTGATGACGGTGGCACAGTCCGGCCTGACCAGATCGACGGGAATGCCGCCTCCAGCGATGCCCTCCTTCGCCAGCCTGGCAATGGCCTCGGCGGTTTCCTCCTGTCGCCGCGCAGCCAGCACCACGCGGGCACCAGCCAGGCCCAGCGCCCGCGCCATGGCTAAGCCAATGCCGCTGTTGCCGCCGGTGACCAGCGCTGTCCTGCCCGTCAGGTCGAAGAGAGGGCCAAGGCGGAAGGCCATTCAGCTCTCCACGGGATGGCCGAGATCGACATTGGTTCCCGGCGCATATTTGGCCATGCGCACATCGGAGGTGCGGGCATGGGCCTCCATGCCCTCGAGGCGCGAGATGCGGGCGGACACGGGGGCGAGCGCCTTGCACGCCTCGCGGCTCATCGTCTGCCAGGTTAGCGGCTTCAGGAACTTGTGGACGGAAAGCCCGGCGGAGTAACGCGCGGCGAACTTGGTGGGCAGGATGTGGTTTGGTCCCGACACCTTGTCGCCAAACGCTACATTGGTTTCCTCGCCCAGGAACAGCGAGCCATAGTTGGTGAGGTTTGCGTGCCACCACGCGAGATCAGCACAGTGCACCTCCAGATGCTCGCAGGCGTAGTCATCCGACACGCGGACCATTTCTTCCCGGCTGTCACACAGCACGATCTCGCCATAGTCGCGCCATGCCGCACCAGCGGCGTCCCGCGCTGTCGGCGGCAGGGTGTCGATCAGTTGCGGCATCAGCGCTGCCACCGCATCCGCCATGCGGCGCGAATCGGTGATCAGCCAGGCCGGGCTTTCATGGCCATGCTCGGCCTGTCCCACGAGGTCAGTCGCGACGATCAGCGGATCAGCGGTATCGTCGGCCAGAACTGCCACTTCGGACGGGCCTGCGAAAACATCGATGCCGACCTTGCCGAACAGCATCCGCTTGGCTTCGGCCACGAACTTGTTGCCCGGCCCCACGATGATGTCTGCGGGCTTGCCCGTGAACAGGCCGAAGGTCATGGCAGCGATGGCCTGCACGCCGCCGAGGCACATCACGACATCGGCCCCCGCCACGGTCATGGCATAGAGCACATGCGGATGGATGCCCGTGCCCTTGAACGGGGCAGAGCAGGCCACGACGGTCTTCACGCCAGCGGCCTTTGCGGTGGCAATGGACATATAGGCCGAGGCGATATGGGCGTAGCGCCCGGTCGGCACGTAGCATCCCGCGGTGTTCACCGGCACAAGCTTTTGTCCGAGATGCAGCCCCGGTGACAATTCGATGGAAAAATCCCTGACCGAATCCCGCTGGGCTTCGGCAAAGCGGCGGACCTGTGCTGCGGCAAGGTTGATATCATCCTTCACCGCCTGTGGAATGTCGCGGATGCGCTGGGCGATCATGTCCTTGTCGAGCACGATGGGGCCGGACCACTTATCGAGCTTCAGGGCATAATCCTTCACCGCCTGTTCGCCACCCGCCGTGATGGCAGCCAGCATCTCTGTCACGACGGAGCGTGCTGCGTCTGACTCTGTCTCGGGAGTCTTCGAGGCTTTCTTGAGGTGGGTGATGGTCATGGTGTTCCCATTCTTCGAAATGCGCGTGAGGGCCGATGCGCCCACTTTTCCCATCCAACAAGGGCTTGCCCTTGTTGGCCAATCAATGTGTTCAGATGAGGCATGCTACATCTGAATGGAGAAGCTGTCAAGTGGAGCATGACTGGTGTTGGAGAACCACCAGCACTTGGGGTCTCCATCAACCGACACGCGTGG
>JANNFV010000638.1:0-8611 GCA_031380285.1 Hyphomicrobiales bacterium
CACGGGTTCCCGCGATGCCCGACTGCGCGCTCGAAGGCCGCAAGGCCGTGCGCTCCTACGCCGTGCACGAGGCCGGTGATGCCGTATTCGTCTACTTCCCGAGCGTCGCCGCGCCCGAGCCGCTGCCGCTCGACCTGCCGCCCGAGCTGACCGATCCGGCCTGGACCGGCTTCTTGTGCACCAGCCCATGGCAAGCCAACTATCGCTACGCGCTCGACAACCTCGCGGACCCGATGCATGGCTGCTACCTGCACGCCAATTCCTTCACCCTCGCTTTCGGCGCGAAACAGGATCTGATGAAGCTCGAACGGCGCGAGGATGGCTTCCTCGTCAGCCGCGTCGGCCAGACCGGCGAGAACTTCGACTGGACCGACATGGTTGTGCGCAACGACACGGCCTATTGCCGCCTCGACATTCCCTATCCAGCGGCAGGCGGACCGGGTGGCCCGTTCCGCATCATCGGCTTCACCACGCCCGTCGATGAGCGGCGCTGCCGCGTCTATTTCTGGCGGATGCGCAAGGTTTCCGGAACGGCGCGGGATGCCTGGCGCTTCCTCTATCGCTCCACCTTCGAGCAGCGGCACTGGAATGTGCTGGAGCAGGACCGCGAGATGCTGGAAGAAATGCCCGACGATGCCCGCAAGCGCGAGATGCTCTACCAGCACGATGTGGGCGTGACGCGCATCCGCGTGCTGATGAAGCAGGCCGCACGCGAACAGCTCGAAGCCGAAGACGCGCGGCATCTGCGTGCGGCGGAGTAGCTGAGGCATGGCCGCACTCAAGCATCATCGCATTCTCGTGACGGGCGCAGCGCGTGGCCTGGGCCTTGCCATCGCACGCGCCTTGTGTGCGACGGGTGCGGAGGTGGTGCTTGCCGACATTCTGACGGACGAGGGCGAAAAGGCCACGGCGGACCTGATCGCTGCTGGTCACCACGCCCGCTTCCTGCGGATCGATCTCGCTGATCCTGCCTCCATCGAAAGCGCAGTGCGCGACGCCATCGGCACCGAGGGCAGGCTGGACGGTCTCGTCAACAACGGGGCCATCGCCACCGGCATCGGCGGCAAGGCGCTGGACGAGATCGGCATCGATGCCTGGGACCAGGTGATGACGGTCAATGTGCGCGGCACATGGCTGGTCACGAAAGCTGCGGCAGCGGCCCTTGCGGCCTCGGGGCGCGGGCGCATCGTCAATGTGGCTTCGGACACGGCCCTGTGGGGTGCTCCTCGGCTGCTGGCCTACGTCGCCAGCAAGGGCGCGGTCATGGCCATGACGCGGTCACTGGCGCGGGAGTTGGGACCGGACGGCATCGGCGTGACCTGCGTGGCCCCCGGAATCCTCAAGACCTGGTCGACGGAATATGTGCCCGAGGCCCGCCACCGGCTCTACGAAGACGGCCGCGCCGTCCCCGGCCCCCAGGCCCCGGAGGACATCACGGGGACCATCGCCTTCCTGCTGACCCCCGATGCGTTGGCGCTCACAGGCCAGGTGATGCCGGTCAACAACGGGTTCGTGTTCACATGAACAGCCAGACAATCCAAAGCGCTGGTGTGACGCTGCTGGTGAAGGACGGCACCTCCACGCGCACGGTGGTGTTCCTGCACGGCATCGGCGGGCTGGCGGAGGGGTTTCGCGATCTGATGCAAGCCTGGCCTGGGCCGGATCGCCTGATCGCCTGGGATGCGCCGGGCTACGGCGCATCCGCGCCACTGGCCCAACCCTCTCCAGCCCCCTCGGACTATGCGGCGGCCCTCGCGGCAGCCCTGGACGCCCAGAATGTGGGCCGCATCCACCTCGTCGGCCAATCGCTCGGGGCGCTCTTTGCCGCCGCCTTCGCCAACCGCCACGCCAACCGCCATGCCGACCGCATCGCCAGCCTGACGCTCATGGCGCCTGCCCAGGGCTACGGGGCCACCAGGGGCGCATTGCCCGACTCCCTGGCGCAGCGCGTCGCGGATTTCGAGGCGCAGGGCGGCCCCGCCTTTGCCGCCGCACGTGCCGGACGCCTCGTCAACGACCCTGCCCGCAAGCCGGACGCCGTGGCGAAGGTGCGGACCGCCATGGGCGCACTCTCGTCGGCGGGTCATGCGCAGGCGGTTCATGCGCTGGCACAGGGAAGGCTTGCGGCGGATTGCGCGACTCTGCGCTGTCCCGTGCTGCTCATCACCGGCGCTGACGACGTGATCACCCCCGTTGCGGGAACATCGACACTCTTCGATATGCTTCGCGCCCGACCGCGTGGCGGCCAGGTCGGCGAGCAGATGACGATCATCGGCGATGCCGGCCACGCGCTCTTTCTCGAGCATCCCCAGGCGACGGCAGCTGCCATCCACGCCTTTGTCGGGAGCGCCGCATGAGCACGGTCTATGCTGTCCCGCCGGTCGAGCGTGCCTTGAAGCTGCTGCGCCATATCGCGGCAGGCGATCAGGTGACGAAGATGAGCGAGACGGCCCGCGCACTCGGCCTGAGCCGCACGACGCTGATCCGCCTGATTGCGACCCTGGAGGCGGAACGCATGATCGAGCGCAAGGCCGATGGCTCGGGCTATACGCTGGGTCTGGGTCTGGTTGGTCTCGCCGGACAGGCCCTGCTGGCCTCCGATATCGTGCAGGCCGGCGATCCGGTGCTTGTTCAGCTGTCAGCCGAAGTCGGGCTTTCGGCCCATATCGGCGTGCTCGAAGGGACCGACGTGCTCTATGTCGCGCGGCGCACGCCCAATGCCCATCTCGTCAGCAATGTCGGCATCGGCAGCCGCCTGCCCGCCCATGCGACGACCATGGGCCGCATCCTGCTGGCGCATCTGTCCCTCGACAAGGTCCGCCATCGCTTCGCGGGTGTCGCCCTCCAGCGCTTCACCGACATGACGCCCACCACGTTGCCATCCCTGCTGGCGCAATGCGCAGCGGACCGGGCGGCAGGGCTGGCCTGGAGCGACGCCTATTTCGAACCGGGCATCGCATCCGTTGCCGCCGTGATCTTCGACCGGCAGGGCGATGTCGCGGGTGCCGTCAACGTCACCGGCCCAAGCCACGCCTTCACGACGCGCGAGGGGCGGCGCGACGAGATCGGCCGCGCCGTACTGGCCGCCGCCTCAGCCATTTCGAGCCGCCTCGGCCATCTGCCGGGCGATCCATCCGCCATCAGGAGGACAGCATGATCGACCAGGAAAACCTCGGAGCCGACACGCTGAAGGGCATCGTCATGCGCGCGCCCGGCGTGGCCGCGACGAAGCAGTTCTACATCGAGAACTGGGGCCTGGCCGTCGCCGCCGAACAGGACGGCACCCTCTATTTCCGCGGCACGGGGTCGGAGCCGTTCATCTACGGTCTGCGCGAAGACCCCACCTTCGGCATCGACTACATCCATTTCGGCATGGCCAACCGCGAGCGCTTGCTGGCGCTTTCTGAAAAACTCACGGCGCGGGGCGTGCCCATCGTCGAGCCGCTTGGTCCGCTGGCAGCACCAGGCGGGGGCCTGAGCTTCGTGGCGCGCGATCCCGACAACCGTCATCTGCGCTTCACCACGGATGCCGCGCCCAACACCGATGCCGAGGACCGGACGGCACAGCCGCGCAAGGCCTCCCACGTGGTGCTCAACACGCCAGACATGGAGCGTGCGCAGGCGTTCTACGTGGACAATCTCGCCTTTCGCACCAGCGACTACTCCGCCAACCAGATGGTGTTCCTGCGCTGCAACACAGACCACCACGCCATCGCGCTCAACCGCAGCCCCTATGCCAGCGTCAACCACGTGGCGTTCGAAATGCCCTCCATCGACAGCTTCATGCGCGGCATCGGACGCATGCGGGTGAAGGGGCAGTCGCCGGCGTGGGGGCCGGGGCGGCACGGGCCGGGCAACAATCCCTTCGCCTATTTCGTCTCGCCCTCCGGCTTCGTCATCGAGTTCACCTCCGAGGTGCAGCAGATCGACGAGGCGACGCACGAGGCAAGAATCTGGTCGCGGGATGATCCATCGGCCATGGACCAATGGATGACCGCTGGCCCACCGACACCCGCCATGCGGGCCGTGATGCAGGGCCGCCCCGATCCCGGCTTTCCGGGGGTTTGAACGATGGACCTGGGACTGAAGGACAAGGTGGCGGTGGTCACCGGCGGCACCTCCGGCATCGGCCTTGAGACGGCGCGGCTGCTGCTGGCCGAAGGCGCGCGCGTCGCCATCTGCGGGCGGGATGAAACGCGCCTGGCCCAGGCGATCAACAGCCTCGGCGCGGGCGAGCGCCTGCTAGGTCTAGCCTGCGACGTGCTCGACAAGACCTCCGTCATCCGCTTCGCGCAGACCGTTCACATCTGGTCAGGTGGCACACTCAATCTGCTGGTGAACAATGCGGGACAGGGCCGCGTCTCCACCTTCGCCGACACCACGGACGAGGCGTGGCGCGAGGAACTGGAGCTGAAGTTCTTCAGCCAGGTGCATCCGCTGCGCGCCTTCCTGCCGCTCCTGAAGGCCAGCGATTCTCCCGCCATTGTCATCGTCAATTCGCTGCTGTCGCTCCAGCCCGAACTGCACATGGTCGCGACCTCTGCGGCCCGCGCGGGCGTCCAGAACCTGGCCAAGTCGCTGGCAGGGGAACTGGCTCCCGAGGTCCGGGTCAACACCATTCTGCTGGGCCTGGTCGACAGCGGCCAGTGGCAACGCCGCTTCGAGGCGCGGCCGGACAAGGCGATCGAGCGCGAACCGTTCTTTGCCGCCCTCGCCAGAACCAAGGGCATACCGCTCGGCCGTCTCGGCCAACCGGAGGAAGCCGCCCGCGCCATTATCTGGCTGGGCTCTCCCGCCGCCAGCTACGTCACGGGTGCCAGCCTCGAGGTTTCGGGCGGCGTGTCCCGGTCCATCTGAAAGCAGTGTAAAATGCCATCCTTCGACCAGGCCGCAACAACCACCGTCGCCGACATGATCGCGGCGGGCCTCGCGGGCATGGGCGTGAAGACCGTGTTCGGCGTGATCTCGATCCACAACATGCCGATCCTCGATGCCATCGCGCGGCAGGGCCAGATCCGTTTCGTGCCCGCAAGGGGCGAGGCCGGAGCCTTCAACATGGCCGATGCCTATGCCCGCGTGACACAGTCTCTCGGCGTCGTCGTCACCAGCACCGGCATCGCGGCGGGCAACGCGGCGGGAGCTTCGGTGGAAGCACTGTCCGCCTGCACGCCAATCCTGCACATCACCTCCACTGTGGACCGCGCCTTCGCAGACCGTGACCGCGCCGCCATCCACGACGTGCCGCGCCAGCCCGACATGCTGAAGGCCATCTCCAAGGCCTATTTCCGCATGTGGGACGGCAAGACGGCGGCGGGAACGCTGAAAGCCGCGATCCGCACCGCGATGACCGCGACCTGCGGCCCGGTTGCGCTTGAAATCCCGGTCGATGTGCAGCGCGATCCCTGCGCCGTGCCAGCCTCGTTCAAGCCCCCCTACATTCCAAAGCTGCCGCCCGATCCCGCCCATGTCGGCTGGCTCGTCGAGATGATCGTCGCATCGCGGCGTCCCATGCTCTGGCTCGGCGGCGGCGCACGCGGGGCGAGCCGGGCGGCACAGGCGCTTGCCGCGCGGGGCCTGGGCATCGTCACATCCACCAATGGCCGCGCCGTCGTGCCGGAATCCCATCCCGCCAGCCTCGGTGCCTTCAACATGACGCCGGAGGCGCAGCGCATCTATGCCAGCTCGGATCTGATGATCGTCGCGGGTTCGCGCCTCAGGGGCAACGAGACGCGCAACAACGACATGCCCTTGCCCAAGCCTCTGGTGCAGATCGACACCGATGCCAGCCAGGGCAGCCGCAACTACCCCGCCCAGTTGTTCATCCATGGCGATGTCGGTGTCACGCTCTCTGCCGTGGCGGAGCAGCTTCCCGCCGACTGGCGGCCCGACCCGCAATTCTCCCATGAGATTTCCGTGGCGCGGGCCCAGAGCGAAGGCGCACTGCGCCAGACGCTCGGACCCTATCAGGTGGTGGCCGATGCGCTGCTTGCACGCGTCCCCACCGGGCGGCATCCCTGGGTGCGCGATGTCACGATCGCCAACAGCACCTTCGGCAACCGCTATGTCGCCTTCGCTGCACCCCATCTCGGTGTGCATTCTCTCGGCGGCGGCATCGGCCAGGGCATCGCCATGGCCATCGGCGCGTCGCTCGGCAGCCAGGCCAAGACCGTGGCACTGCTCGGCGACGGCGGTGCGCAATTGTCACTGGGCGAATTGACGACCGCCGTGCAGGAGAAAGCCCCCATCGTCTTCATCCTGATGAACGATCAGGCCTACGGCGTGATCCAGAACATCCAGGACGCGCAATACGAGGGACGGCGGCACTATTCGGCGCTCTCCACGCCCGACTTCAGGACACTGGCGGCATCGCTCGGCCTGCCGCATCGCCTGGTGGACAATGTCGACTCCTTCGGCGCGGTATTCGATGCCGCGATGGCCGTCGAGGGGCCTGTGCTCGTCGAGATCGACATGGTCACCATCGGCCCCTTCGCGGCCCAATTCGCGGGACCACCGGCGGGTGCTGCGGGAAGCGTGCGGTAAGCCATGACAGAGCACGATCTTCCCGACGGACGGCTGTTCATCGCGGGTGAATGGCGCAAGGGCCGCGGCGCGGAGATCACCTCGGTCTTCCCGGCGGATGGCACCACCAACATGGTCCTTGCGGGGGCCTCGCGGGAGGACGTGGACGATGCCATTGCTGCCGCAGTGGCGGCGCAGCGCGATCCGGCCTGGCGCAACCTCAAGGCGCATGAGCGTGCGGCTTGCCTCCATCGCATCGCGGATGGCATCGCCCGCAACGCCGAGCGCATATCCCACATCCAGACGCGCGACACCGGCAAGACCCTGGGCGAAACCCGTGCGCTTGCGATGAGCGCGGCGGGCACCTTCCGCTACATGGCGGCAGCGCTGGAAACACTGGACGACACGCTGACCACGCCTCGCGGCGATGCCCTTACCCTCTCCGTCCACGAACCCATCGGCGTCGTCGCCGCCATCACGCCGTGGAACTCCCCCATCGCCAGCGATGCACAAAAGGTTGCGCCAGCGCTTGCGGCGGGCAACGCGGTGATCCTGAAGCCCGCATTGTGGAGTCCGTTGGTGGCGCTGGAATTCGCCCGCATCGTCGCGGAGAGCGGCTTGCCCAAGGGCCTGCTGTCGGTCGTGCCGGGCTCCGGCGCGGTGATCGGCGACCATCTCGTCGACCATCCCGCCATCGGCAAGGTGGCGTTCACAGGCGGCACCGAAGTGGGCCGGGCGCTGGCCGTGCGTGCCGCGGCCAAGCTGATGCCGGTCTCGCTGGAACTGGGCGGCAAGTCGCCGAGCATCGTCTTCGAAGATTGCGACTGGGATGTCGCCATCGCGGGCATCCTGTTCGGCATCTTCTCCTCGACGGGCCAGTCCTGCATCGCGGGCTCCCGGCTCTTCGTCCAGCGTGCGATACACGCGGCTTTCGTGGAGCGTCTGGTCCAGGCGACGAGGGCACTCAGGGTCGGCCACCCGCATGATCCCACGACGCAGGTCGCACCCCTGATCCGCGCACCCCATCGCCTGGCGGTCGAGGCCCATGTGGCGCAGGCCCGCGCCGATGGCGGCGAGGTGCTGTGCGGGGGCAGTCGTCCGACACATGCGACTGCGGGCGGCTTCTACTATGAGCCGACGATCATCACCGGCCTTGGCAACACGTCGCAGCTCTGCCGCGAAGAGGTCTTCGGCCCCGTGCTTGCCGTCCTGCCCTTCGATGACGAGGCGGATGTCATCACCATGGCCAATGATTCGGCCTATGGCCTTGCCGCAGGAATCTGGACGCGGGACTTCCCCAAGGCATGGCGCGTGGGCCGTGCGCTGCGAGCGGGTACCGTCTGGGTCAACACCTACAAGCAATTCTCCATCGCCACGCCCTTCGGCGGCTTCGGCGACAGCGGCATGGGCCGCGAGAAAGGCCGCGAGGGCCTGCGCGCCTACCAGCAGCAGAAGGCCTTCTATGTCGATCTGTCGGGCAGGCCGCATCCCTGGGCCGCGGTGATCCCGGCATGAGGCCAGCCATGACCCAGGAAACCGAACGTGTCGCGCGTCTCACGGCTGCACTTCCGGCAGGAGAAGCAATCGACCTTTCCGGCCAGACATTCACCGAGCCTGTGGTGCTGGACGGTCAGCGCATCGCGAGCGTCGATCTCACCGGAGCCCGCTTCCGCTCGCGCGTGAGCTTCCGCAACGCGGTCTTTTCCGGATTGTCGTGGTTCAAGGATTGCGTCTTCGAGGACGGGGTGAACGTCTCCGGCGCGAGCTTTGGCAACGATGCCCGCTTCGACAATGCGCGGTTTGAGCGGGACGCCGATTTTCGCAAGATTGACGCCTTGGGCGCGGCGGATTTCTCCGGTTGTGTCTTTGGCGAGCGTGTCGCCTTCGATGGGGCGACGTTCAGCGGCTGCCTGTCGCTGGCGGGTGCAACCATCACGAAGGACGCAAGCCTCAGGCACGTCCAATGTCTGGGAGGGCTGTGGCTGGATCGCCTGGTCGGCGCACCGCGTCTCGACACCAAAGGTCTCGATGTCCATGGCCGATTGTGGCTCCGCAACCTCGCCCCGGCCACGAGCGGTGCTCTCGAGGCGTC
>JANNFV010000221.1:0-4580 GCA_031380285.1 Hyphomicrobiales bacterium
TCCGTCTGCCTCCGGCAGCCATCTTCCCCCAAGGGGGAAGGAGTAGAGGCTCTCCCCACCTTGACGTTCCGACCGCCAGCCGCCAAACCCTGAGCATGAACGCCGCTTCCAAACCGTCCCTTCACATCAAGCTGTGCGCTCCGCGCGGCTTCTGCGCGGGCGTGGTGCGTGCCATCGATGCCGTGGAGCAGGCGCTGAAGCTCTATGGAGTGCCGGTCTATGTGCGCCACGAGATCGTCCACAACAAATACGTGGTGGAAGGGCTGAAGGCGAAGGGCGCTGTTTTCGTCAAGGAACTGCACGAGATTCCCGACACCCAGGCACCCGTCATCTTCTCCGCCCATGGCGTGCCCAAGGCAATCCCCGCCGAAGCAGGCCGGCGCAATCTCTTCGCCGTCGACGCGACCTGCCCGCTGGTCACCAAGGTGCACCGCGAGGCGGAAATCCATCACAAGCGCGGGCGTGATCTGATCATGATCGGCCACAAGGGCCACCCCGAGGTGGAAGGCACGATGGGGCAACTGCCCGCCGGGGCCGTGGTTCTCGTGGAAACCGTTGAGGATGTGGCAGCGCTTGTCGTGCGCGATCCCGCAAACCTGGCTTTTGTCACCCAGACCACGCTGTCCGTGGATGACACAGCCGCCGTGGTCGAGGCGCTGAAAGCCACGTTTCCCGGCATCGCCGGACCACACAAGGAAGACATCTGCTACGCCACCACCAACCGGCAGGAAGCCGTGAAGCACGTGGCACCCACAGTGGATGCGCTGCTCGTCGTGGGGTCGCCCAACTCGTCCAATTCGCAGCGCCTGCGCGAAGTGGCGGAAAGAGCGGGTTGCCCCGTGGCACGGCTGGTGTTGCGGGCAGACGATATCGACTGGACGCTTTTCGGCGACATCCGCACGCTGGGGATCACGGCAGGCGCATCCGCGCCCGAAGTGCTGGTGGAGGAGATCATCGACGCCTTCGCCGAGCGCTATGCCGTCACGGTCGAGAACGTGTCCACGGCGGATGAGAGCATGTTCTTCCCGCTGCCGCGCAACCTGCGCGACGCGATCGCCTGATGGCTGTCTATACCGACGTCTCTGATGATGATCTTGGCCAGTTCATCGCGCAATACGACATTGGCGGCCTGCTGTCCTGCAAGGGCATCGCGGAAGGCGTCGAGAACTCGAACTACCTTCTGCAGACCGATACCGGACGCTTCATCCTGACGCTCTACGAGAAGCGGGTGAACGAGGCTGACCTGCCGTTCTTTCTCGCCTTGATGACCCATCTCGCCCGGAACGGCATCACCACACCGCTGCCGGTGACGGCCCGTGACGGCGTGGCCCTGCGCAAGCTCGCCGGACGCCCCGCCGTGCTGGTGACCTTCCTCGACGGCATGTCGGCGAAGCGGCCCAACGTCGAGCAATGCGGCCAGTTGGGCGAGGCGATGGCGCAGCTGCATGCGGCGGGGCAGAGCTTCAAGAGCCACTCACGCGTCAATGCGCTGGGGCCACAGGGATGGCGACCGCTGCTGGAACGCTCCGGCCCGGCCGCCAATTCCGTGCAGGCCGGGCTTTATGGGTTTGCGGATGAGGAACTGATCCATCTGGAAAGCCATTGGCCCACCGGCCTGCCCGGCGGCATCATCCATGCCGATCTGTTTCCCGACAATGTGTTCTTCCTGAAGGGACACCTTTCGGGGATCATCGACCTCTACTTTGCCTGCAATGATCTGCTGGCCTATGATCTGGCGATCTGCCTCAACGCCTGGTGTTTCGAGCCGGACCACGCCTTCAACCAGACCAAGAGCCGCGCACTGATCGCGGGCTACGAGCGCGTGCGACGACTCACCGATGCCGAGGTCGCGGCGCTGCCGGTGCTGTGCCGGGGATCGGCGCTGCGCTTCATGCTGACGCGGCTCTACGACTGGCTGAACGTGCCACCCGGCGCGCTGGTGAAACCGCATGATCCGATGGCGTATTATCGCCGGTTGCGCACGCATCAGAAGGTGGCGAGCGCTGCGGAATACGGCGTGTCGCGATGATGGTCTTGGAACATGTCGAGCGGTTCTCTCTCCCCGTTCTGCACGGGGAGAGGGCCAGGGTGAGGGGCCGGATGATTGAACGCCGCGAGAGCGCACCAAGCCCCTCATCCCAACCTTCTCCCCGCAAGCGGGGAGAAGGGGTCGTTCGAGCCTGCCGCCCATGACCGCCGTCTCGATCTGGACGGACGGGGCCTGCTCCGGCAACCCCGGTCCGGGCGGCTGGGGGGTGATCCTTGTGGCGGGTGACCACCGCAAGGAGCTGTTCGGCGGCGAGCCCGACACCACCAATAACCGCATGGAGCTGATGGCAGCCATTTCCGCGCTGGAGGCGCTGAAGAAGCCCTGCGCCATCACCCTGCATATCGACAGCCAGTATGTCCGCCAGGGCATCACCCAATGGATCCATGGCTGGAAGAAGAACGGCTGGAAAACGGCGGACAAGAAGCCGGTGAAAAACGCCGAACTCTGGCAGCGGCTGGAAGAAGCGACAAAGATCCACCGCATCGACTGGCAATGGGTCAAGGGCCACGCGGGCGACCCGATGAACGAACGGGCGGACGAGCTGGCGCGGGAAGGCGTGAAGCTGGTGCGGGGCGGTCAAACCCTCGCCCGCTTGCGGGAGAGGGAGGCTCGCGAAGCGAGCAGGGTGAGGGGAAAGTCGAAGCGCCCGCGGCCCTCATCCGTCACTTCGTGACACCTTCTCCCGGCTGCTGACAAACTTGTGCAGTCAGCACAAGATTTGCAGCGGGGGAGAAGGGAAAAAATCACTCCGCCGGATAGACTTTGGGCCGTTCCACCGCCGCCGTCGCGCCGCGGGCGGTCATCTCGGCATACATCTGCTTGATCATGTTCGACGCGGTCTTCTCGAAGAGGAACGGAAAGATGGCGTGGGTGAGCGCACAGAACCCTGCGGCGAACATGCGACCGGCGTAGCTGACAGCATGGCCGAGATGCTGAAGATACGTCTCTCCCAAAGCATCGGGGTGGGCAACAAACAGGCTTTTGAGGCGAGATGGCATCGTGAAGCTCCAGCGTCAATCCAATATGCCTCGACTAAGCCGGACGTTCATCACCAAAAAACTGGCAATCGAGCCATAATGTGGTTATAATTTTCTGTAATTTTCACTGATATCAGGATTTTTTCCCGATGCTTGACCTGATCGATAAACGCCTGCTCACCGAATTGCAGCGCGATGCCAGCCAGAGCCTCGATTCGCTGGCGGACAGCACCGGCATTTCCCGCAACACCTGCTGGCGCCGTGTGCAGCGGCTGGAGGAGGACGGAATCATCACGCGCCGCGTGGCCCTGGTGGATCCCGCGAAGATCAATCTGGCGCTGACCGTCTTCATCGTGGTGCGCACCTCGCGCCACGCCATCGATGCCACGGAGCAATTGCGCAAGGCTGTGCTGGAAATCCCCGAGATCATCGGGGCCTACCGCACGGCGGGCGAGATCGACTACATCCTGCAGGCCCGCGTGCCCGATGTCGCGGCCTATGACCGGCTCTACAAGAAGCTGATCGCCCGGCTGGAAATGAGCGATGTGTCCGCGAGCTTCGTGATGGAGGAGATCAAGGCGGTGACGGAGCTGCCGCTGGAGTTTGTGTGAGCCTTTGAGTTTTCTTCTCCCCTTGCGGGAGAAGGTGTCATCGCTTTCAGCGATGACGGATGAGGGGTATGCCGTAAGCCATCCTCAGGTTGGACTGGATGGAACCGTTGCAGGCTTGCTTCGCAATACCCCTCATCCGACCCGCTTTGCGGGCCACCTTCTCCCGCAAGGGGAGAAGGAGAAGTGAGGCAACTCACCCCTTCGTCGCCTCATGCTCGGCCATCAACTCCCCCGACAGCGCTTTCTCGATCAGCGCCTTGGTGTTGGCCGCGCCATAGATCGCGGCGAAGGACCCGAACCTCGGGCCCTTCTCCTCGCCCAGCAGCACCTGATAGAGCATCGCAAACCAGCTGCCGCCCACGTTGAAGCCGCCCTCCTTGTTGGGCGTGCGCCAGGGATCGCGGCGACCGATATCGAGCACGGCGTCCTGCAGCAGGCCGGGATCGGTGATGCCTGCCTTGGCGCAATCGTCGAGCTTCTTCGCCAGATCGGTCAACGCCACGCGCTCGTCATCCGTCGGCAGGCGATACTGCTTCGCGGGCTTCACGAAATCCTTGAAATAGCGGATGGCATAGCCCGCCATGCGGTCGAGGCCGGGATGCGTCTTCGGATCGGTGCCCGGCGCATAGCGGCGGATGAAGCCCCACAGCACGTCCTTCTCCTCGGCATTGGCCACCGCCACGAGGTTGAGCATCAGCGCGAAGGAGACAGCCGCACGCGGCGCGTTGGCACCATCACCTGCGGGCATTGCTTCGGGTGCTGGCGGCTCCCCCTCGTGGATGTGCCAGACCGGGTTGCCCAGACGGTTCTTCCAGTCCTGGCGGCCATAGGCATCGAGAAACTGGAGATACTCATCCATGGCACGGGGGATGACATCGAAATGCAGCTTCTTGGCCTCGCGCGGCTTCTGGAACATGAAGAGCGACAGGCTTTCAGGCGAGG
>JANNFV010000701.1:0-1696 GCA_031380285.1 Hyphomicrobiales bacterium
TGGCTGACACATGTCTTTCGCCCTTCCTCCGCACGAGACCAGCAGGGTTCCCGCACACTTTGTCTTTTTCGACGCCTGCGGACCGCATGACTCTCGTTCCGAGATCACAGCGATCTCCCGCCTTCTCCAGGCAGGTCACAAGCGTTAACGAAAGGTTAATCACAAATCCTTGGAGCAAGCCAAGGACAAAAGATGCGAAACTGCAAAGAGGGCTGGGAAAAACGCACAATATCGCCAAAGAGAACACTGCCGTTTCAGCAAATTGTGCGCCTCGTCGGCGGCTTGATCCCAGCCGTGGTGCCGATCAGTCGTTGACCCGCGTCACGCTGGAGACGATCGGCTTGGCCTTGAGCTCGCCCATCACGGCGCTCAGGTGCTTCAGATCCCAGACCTCGAGGTCGATCAGCATCTCGCGAAAGTCTGGAGATTTCGAGGTCATGACGATGTTGTCGATGTTGCCATCGCTGTCGCCGATCACCTTGGCGATGTCGGCCAGCGCACCGGGCTCGTTGATGACCGAGATGCTGAGCTGGGCCGGAAAGCGGCTCTTGCGCACCTCGTCGATGTCCCAGCGCATGTCCAGCCAGCGCTCGGGCTGGTCATCATAGGCGGACAGGGCAGCGGATTGGATGGGATAGACCGTGATGCCTTCGCCGGGCGTGAGGATGCCGACGATCCGGTCGCCGGGCACTGCACCGCCGCGAGGCGCGAAACTGACAGGCAGATCGCCCTGCAGGCCACGGATGGGGATCGATTCGCCGTTGGTCTTCTCGTCAGGCACCTTGAATTTCAGGTTGCCGCCCTTCTCGAGGCCGAACCAGCCGCCCCTGCCATCGCTCTCGGGGCCGGCCTGCTGCTCCTCCTTGAAATCGGGGTAGAGCGCTTTCACCACATCGCTCGACACCATTTCTCCGCGACCGACGGCGGCCAGCACATCATCGATGCTGGCCCGGGCGAGGCGGGGCAAAGCGGCTTTCAGCTTGGAATCGGTGAATGGCTTTCCGGCCCGCCCGAAGGCCCGATCCAGGATCTGGCGTCCAAGGCCGGTGTATTGTGCTTTCACAGCTACGCGTGTGGCGCGGCGGATATCCGCCCTTGCCTTGCCGGTCACGACGGCGGTCTCCCACGCCGCTGGCGGTGTCTGGCCCGGTGCACGGATGATCTCGACCTCGTCGCCGTTCTGCAACTCGGACAAGAGGGGTGAATTGCGCCCGTTGATGCGGCAACCCACGGCCTCGTTGCCAACGGCACTGTGCACGGCATAGGCGAAATCGATGGGGGTTGCGCCGCGCGGCATGGCGATCAGCGCACCCTTCGGCGTGAAGCAGAAGACCTGGTCGTGGAACAGTTCCAGCTTGGTATGCTCGAGGAACTCCTCCGGGCTGTCGCCTTCGGAGAGGGACTCGATGGTCTTGCGCAGCCATTGATAGGCGTTGGACTCCGACGCGCCGCCTTCCGGGCGGAACTCCAGGCCGTCCTTGTAGATCGCATGGGCCGCGATGCCGAACTCGTCGATCTGGTGCATTTCCCAGGTGCGAATCTGCAATTCGACGCGCTGGCTGCCCGGGCCGATCACGGTGGTGTGGAGCGAGCGGTAGTCATTCTGCTTGGGCGTGGAAATGTAGTCCTTGAAGCGCCCCGGCACCATCGGCCACACGACATGCACGGCACCCACCACGCGGTAGCAATCGGGAAT
>JANNFV010000009.1:0-2814 GCA_031380285.1 Hyphomicrobiales bacterium
CAGCGGCACAATCAGCGGACGCACCACAAACGCCACGCCATAGGCCAGCATCTTCCAGGCCTTCGCCAGGGCGATGCCCTCGATGACGTCGAGCATGACCAGGGCAGGCACGGTGAGCATCGCCAGGCATGTCGCGGCAGCGACCGAAGGCGAAAGCCAGGGGCTGGCGAGATGCGCCGCCGCACAGCCCACGAAAGCGAACACCGAGCCGATGGCAAAAGGAGCCCAGGAGGCAAAGCGCACCAGGCCGCGCAGCTTGTCGGGCTCGCCTGCGTGCTCGTATTCAGGCCAGAACCGTTGCGGCATGGCGACAAGGCCGAGCGTGGCAAAGCCCGCGACCAGCAGCATGATCGTGTTGGCGGTGGCATAGACCCCGAATTCGCTGGTGCCGATCACGCGCGCGAACAGCACCTGCGTCAGGAACACGACACCGGCATTGACGACGCGCGCGCCGACGCCCGCGAGCGCCATGACGCGTGTCTCGGCTTCCATCGTTGGCGGCGTTTCGGTGTCAGCATTCATCCCGCCCGACATAGCATCGCGACCTTAAGGAAGCGTGGCTTTTCAGGCCGCAAGAGCCTGCGGAAAGCGCCTCAGGACAGCGCCTCCGGATTGACCATCCGGATGGGCGAACCTGCGAGGAAAGCCTGCACATTCTCAAGGCTTTCGCCATAGAATTGCTGGAACACCGCAGCAGTCGAGTACCCCAGATGTGGCGTCAGGATGACATTGGGTGCCATCCGCAAGGGATGATCCGTCGGCAGCGGTTCCTGGTCGAAGACGTCAAGTCCCGCCAGCAACCGCCCGGAATGCAGCGCGGCGAGCAGGGCCTCGCCGTCCACCAGCGGGCCTCGCGCGGTGTTCACGAGGATCGCGCCGGACTTCATCAGGGACAATTCATGGCCGCCAACAATGCCGCGCGACCGATCGGAAAGCACGAGGTGCAGCGAGATCGCATCGGATGTGCTGAACAGCTCATCCTTGCTGACCCGGATGCAGCCCGCTGCGCTCGCGGCTTCCTCCGTCAGGTTCTGGCTCCATGCCACGACATTCATGCCGAAGGCGCGACCATAGCCCGCGACACGGCTGCCGAGCCGACCCAGCCCGACAATGCCCAGCGTCTTGCCCGCCAGGCTGAAGCCCATGCCCAGGCTGTCATGCCAGCCGCCCCGCTTCATGGCGGCATCCGCCTCCGGGATGCGCCGGGCGCAGGCGAGGATGAGACCAAAGGCCAATTCGGAGGTGGCGGGCGTCACCCTGTCGCCCGCCGTGTTGCAGATCAGGATCTTGTGCCGGGTGCAGGCCGCGATATCGAGCGTGGGTGCCCGGGCCCCTGTCAGCGCGATCATCCGCAAATCGGGAAGCTTGGCGATGAGCGACGCGGAAAAGGCCGTGCGCTCCCGCATCGGGACGACAATCTGGCAGCCCTTCAGCGCCACTGCCGCAGCGTCTTGCGAGGCAAAGGGCTCGCTCAGGATGACGAGTTCGGCTTTCCCCTTGAGACGCGCCCACTCCGCCGAGACGGCGGCGACGCCCTGGCTGTCGTCCAGGATGGCGACTTTCGGCAAAGGCATTGCTTGGATCCTCAATCCGGCTTGATCTGGTTCTCGCGGACAACCTCGCCCCACGTCGCCATTTCGGCCTCATAAAAGGTGCGGAACGCCTCAGGACCATCCAGTCGCATGGCGATCTGCTGCGTTTCGATCAGGGCCTTCGCTACCTTCTCGTCGCGGAAGCTGGCGCGCAATTCGCTGACCATGCGCTCAACGATGGGCTTGGGCGTGCCACCGGGCGCGAAGACACCCCACCAGGCATTGGCCGTGAAATCCTTGAACCCGGCCTCGATCATGGTCTGGGTCTCGGGCAGATTGGATAGGCGCGCCTCGCCGGTCTGCAACAGCGGACGGAGATTGCCCGCCGCAAGCTGCGCCGCCATGTTGGCCACAGAGGTGATGACCAGGTCGATATGCCCGCCAATGGCATCGTTCAGGGCCGGACCACCGCCACGATACGGCAGGTGCCGCACCTTGAAGCCGCCCTTCTTCTGCAACAGCGTCATGGTGAGGTGACCAAGGCTGCCATTGCCGATGGTGCCGTAAGTGAGACTGTCCGGATTGGCTTTGGATGCCGCCACAACGTCGGCAAAGGTCTTGAACGGGCGCGAGGGGTGGCAGGCCACCACCATCGGCGCAGTGCCCACGAGCATAACAGGGTCAAGGTCCTTCCGGGCGTCGAAACTCAGCGGCATCAGGCTGGGGATCACCGCATGGCTGTCAAAGACGAACAGCCAGTTCAGCCCGTCCGGCGGCGACTTGGCCACCACGGTCGCGCCGATGCTGGACGCACCGCCCGCCCGGTTCTCGACAATGATCGTCGCGCCCAGCCGCTGCTGCACACCGGGCTGCACGATCCGCGCGACAGCATCCGTGGAGCCTCCGGCGGGAAAGGGAACGGTGAAGCGGATTGTCTGCCCCTGCGGCCAGGGTGCCTGGGCGAAGGCAGCGGGTGCAGCGGCAATCCCGGCAGCAGATGCCAGAATTGCGCGTCGGGTCAGTTGCGTCATGACGATCCTCCAGATGGGGCTTGTCTGACATGCCCTCTTGAATCCCGCTAAAGCCAAACCCATCCAAATGATAGCCACCAGAGACTGAATCATCATCTGAAATGCAATGACCTGACTTATCTCTAAATTAAGAAGGCGCTGGCATTCTTGTGGGCACTGCGCCTTGAGCGTTCATGTTGCGTAACTGTTGATTGCCGAATGACCGAGGTCAGAAGACCATCAGAAACGGAAGGGGCGGCGTCCGTCGAGGA
>JANNFV010000044.1:0-2789 GCA_031380285.1 Hyphomicrobiales bacterium
AGAATGCGCCGAGTTTACGGTCCCGGGCGTTGCCCGCGCCGGTCGCAGGCGCTCCGGCAACAATGGCCATGGACGACGCGATGGCCCGTCGGCAGGAATTGGGAGAGGCCGCCAAGATCGCCGCTCCCATCGCCCAGCAACAGGCGCAGGTCGAAGTCGCAGGCTTCTCCGCGCAGTTCGTCGTGCCGGGTCGCGTTTCCATCACCACGGACGGCAGCACGCGCTCGTTCCGACTCGGCAGCCGCGACATCGAGCCGACTCTCGGCGTGAAAGCCGCGCCGGGCATCGATCCCAAGGCCTATCTCGAAATCCGCTTCACCAACGAGGAAGAAGCACCGCTGCTTCCGGGCGAGGTGTCGCTGACCCGTGATGGGGTCTTCGTCGGGCAGGGCCGCGTCGGACAGGTGGCATCCGGCGATACGGTCGATCTGGGGTTCGGCGCGGATGACAAGGTGAAGGTCACCCGCGTTCCTGTCCGCCGCCGCGAAACGGAAGCCAGCTGGACGCAGGGTCAGCGCGGCGATCTGCGCGAGTTCAA
This sequence comes from Hyphomicrobiales bacterium, assembly GCA_031380285.1. Taxonomy (GTDB): domain Bacteria; phylum Pseudomonadota; class Alphaproteobacteria; order Rhizobiales; family Beijerinckiaceae; genus JADCCX01. The sequence goes on from JANNFV010000044.1 coordinate 539, forward strand.
GACCGTGGTCAAAAGCCTGCATGACAGGCCGATGCGCATCACAGTGCTGGACCAGACGCCGTTCTCCGAGAACACCGCGATCACAGTCGAGACGATCCCCAACATGACAGCGCCCACCGAGAAGAACCCGCAGGACAAGCGCGGTGTGCTGGCCTGGAGCTACGACTACAAGCCGGGCGAGGAGCGCGAGATCCGCCACGGCTTCCGCATGCGTTGGCCCAATGAGCGCGAACTGGTGCTGGAACCGCAGGCGGTCATCCGCTGAGGTGTCACTCCAGAACCTCATCCTGAGCCCGTCGAAGGATGCTCCAGTTGCCACCCCTGGCCCATCGACAAGCTCGGGGTGAGGCCTTGGTTGGCGAAATTGAGGCTTTACCTCCCGCCCTCTTTCGCGTAACCGCCCATCGGAACAGCCCGGCCCCGCGCTCATCCGCAGCCGGGCTTTTCCTTGCGGTAACTCTGAGCAAGGTGAAACCCTATGGGCAATGTTGTCGTGGTCGGAGCCCAGTGGGGCGACGAGGGCAAGGGCAAGATCGTCGACTGGCTCTCGGAGCAGGCCGACGTCGTGGTCCGCTTCCAGGGCGGTCACAATGCCGGGCATACGCTGGTCATCAACGGCGTGGTCTACAAGCTGAGCCTGTTGCCGTCCGGCATCGTGCGGCCCGGCAAGCTCTCCGTCATCGGCAACGGTGTCGTGGTCGATCCCTGGCATTTCGTCGAGGAAACCGCGAAATTGCGGGCGCAGGGCGTGGCGATCAGCCGGGACAATCTGCGCGTCGCCGAAAATGCCACGCTGATCCTGCCGCTGCACCGCGAACTCGACCATTTCCGCGAGACATCCAATGCGGGCATGAAGATCGGCACCACCAAGCGCGGCATCGGCCCTGCCTACGAGGACAAGGTGGGCCGCCGCGCCATCCGCGTCATGGACCTGGCGGACCTGTCCAGCCTCGGTCCCAAGATCGAGCGGTTGCTCACCCACCACAATGCGCTGCGGCGTGGCCTGGGCATCGATGAGGTCGATGGCGATAAGTTGCTGAAGGAGCTCAGCGAAGTCGCGCCCAAGATTCTTCCGTTCGTCGACAGCGTCTGGCAACTGCTGGACCAGGTGCGCCGCGCCGGAAAGCGCATCCTGTTCGAGGGCGCTCAGGGTGCGTTGCTCGACGTGGACCACGGCACATATCCCTACGTCACATCCTCCAACATCGTGGCGGCGCAGGCGGCCACCGGCTCGGGGCTTGGTCCTGCCGCCGTCGGCTATGTGCTGGGCATCGCCAAGGCCTACACCACGCGTGTCGGCGAGGGCCCGTTCCCGACCGAATTGTTCGACCAGACCGGCGAGGATATCGGCCAGCGGGGCAAGGAATTCGGCACAGTGACCGGCCGCAAGCGCCGCTGCGGCTGGTTTGACGCGGTGCTGGTGCGCCAGACCATCTGCACCTCCGGCATCAACGGCATCGCCTTCACCAAGCTCGATGTGCTCGATGGCTTCAAGGAATTGAAGATCTGCACGGGTTACATGCTCGATGGCAGGACAATCGATCACCTGCCAGCGAGCGCGGCTGAACAAGCGCGGGTTATTCCCATTTACGAGACCATCGAAGGCTGGAGCGAGTCGACCGCCGGTGCCCGCTCCTGGGCCGATCTGCCCGCCCAGGCCATCAAGTATGTCCGGCGCGTCGAGGAACTGATCGGTGCGCCGGTCACGGTTCTCTCCACCAGCCCGGAGCGTGACGATACAATCTTGATGCGCAACCCGTTTGAAGGCTAAGGGGAAACAACGGCGCGATGCTGTCGGTGGAAATTGGTTCCGCCAGGAACTGCACGGTTTGAATGGCTGATTACTATCCCCTTCTGAGCAAGGCTGTCTCTGGCCTTGATCCGAACACCTCGGAGGCGCGGCTTGCGATCTATGATCGTGCCCGCCTGGCGCTGACACGCCAGATGGCGTCGATGGATCCGCCGGTGCCGCAGGATGTGATCGACCGCGAGTTGGGTGCGTTGGACAACGTGGTCCAGCGCATCGAGCGCGAAGCGGCAGGACTGGATGCGGAAGAGCCGGTCTCCAGCGCTGCCGTCCAGAACGCTGCTGTCCAGGACGCTGCCACTGCCGTGCCACCGATGATCCAGATGCCGTCAACCCGGCCTCAGGTCACGCGCAAGGATCAGGTGAAACCCCGCAGGCCGTTGCTCGCGGTCGGCCTGTCCGTTGGCAAGGTCGAGGATGTGGCGCTGGCAAACGCCCTGCCAA
>JANNFV010000073.1:0-1855 GCA_031380285.1 Hyphomicrobiales bacterium
ATTGCCTTGTCACGGAATGCCATCTTCGCCACCCGCAACACACGCCATTTCGAAGATGCGGGTATCCGTCTCGTCAACCCCTTCGAATCCGCCACGGCCTGAAAGGCGCTTCCCATGACCACCATTGCATTCATCGGGCTCGGCAACATGGGCGGCCCCATGGCGGCCAATCTCGTCAAGGCGGGGCATGTCGTGCTGGGCTTCGATCTGTCAGAGGAGTCGCGGGCGGCGGCGAGTGCCGCAGGCGTTACTATTGCCACCAGTGCTGCGGAGGCCGTGGGCAAGGGTGCCGCCGAGATCGTGATCACCATGCTGCCCGCAGGCAAGCACGTGCGTGCGGTGTGGTCCGACCTGCTGCCGCATGCCCAGAAAGGGGCGTTGTTCATCGACTGCTCCACCGTGGATGTCGACAGCGCCCGCGCTGCCCATGCCATGGCTCACGCCGCCGGCATTGCGTCGCTCGATGCGCCGGTGTCCGGCGGTACTGGTGGTGCGAAAGGTGCGACCCTGACCTTCATGGCGGGTGGCGAGGCGGAGGCCTTCAGCCGGGGCAAGCTTGTGCTGGAGCAGATGGGCAAGAAGATCGTGCATTGCGGCGGCGCGGGCGCAGGCCAGGCCGCCAAGATCTGCAACAACATGATCCTGGGCATCTCGATGATCGGCGTGGGCGAGGCTTTCGTGCTGGCGGAAAAACTGGGATTGTCGCACCAGGCGCTGTTCGATGTGGCCTCCACCTCGTCAGGCCAATGCTGGTCCCTCACGACCTATTGCCCCGTGCCGGGGCCAGTGCCGACATCGCCGGCCAACAACGGCTACAAGCCGGGGTTTGCGGCTGACCTTATGCTGAAGGATCTGAAGCTCAGCCAGGAGGCGTCAAGCGCCTCCGGGGCTGTCACGCCGCTGGGTGCCGCCGCAACGCAGCTCTACGGACTGTTCCAGGCGGCGGGCCATGGCGGAGACGATTTCTCCGGCATGATCAATTTTCTCAGAGGCATGGGGAAATAGCTGCGGCGCGTTACCGGCAGAATGTCTCGTAGATCAGCTTGATGAAGCCCTTGGTGCGCTCATCCGCCACGCTGTAGTAGATCGCCTTGCCATCGCGCCGCGTGGCGACAAGACCGTCGAGCCGCAACCGCGCCAGCTGTTGAGACACCGCGGGCTGGCGCAGATGCAGGAACTGCTCAAGCTCGGTGACGGAGCGCTCCTTCTCCGCCAGCAAGCACAGCAGCAGCAGGCGGTTGCCGTGTGCCAGCGACTTGAGGAAGAGGCTGGCTTCCTCGGCATTGGCCACCATGCGTTGCAGCTCGGGCGAGGCAGATGTATCATCCGCTCCCGGGGACAATGCCTTGGCAAATGGTGCAGCCATCATTCGCCCCTCGGCAACTTCGCCAGAAGCTGGACCAGCGCCGGATAGAAGAACTGGTCGCCGGGATAGCCAACGAAGCGCCCCACCTCGCGTCGCTCATCATCGAGCAGGATGAAGGTCGGCGTGAAGCGCGCACCTTCACGCACCGTGATGTCATCCGGCCATGCCTGGCGCAGGTCGTGGCGGCGCAAGGGTGCCCGCCTGCCTTCATCCGTGTTGGGGTAGCCCACGGCGATCTCGGCGTCGAAGCGCTGGCACCAGATGCAGCCCTTCTGCTCGACCACGAGGAGTTCAGCGGCCTGTACCGCCGATCCCATCAGGCCAAGCAATAGGACCGCCGCCCATTTCATTTGTTGACCGGGCTTTGCGGGTCGAACAGCAGGCCGACCACATCCTTGATCTGATCCTCGGTGAGGAACTTGTGGTAGCCGAAGCGCGGCATCTGCGAGCAGGGCACGATGGCCATGGCGTTGAACACCTTGGCGAAGG
>JANNFV010000114.1:0-4002 GCA_031380285.1 Hyphomicrobiales bacterium
GACACGGCAACGGCGCTTGGCATGGACAGCCTGGTCGAGGTGCATGATGCGGCAGAAATGCAACGCGCCATGCGCCTTCCATCGCGTTTGATTGGCGTCAACAACCGCAACCTGCGCAGCTTCGAGACACGGCTGGAGACCACGGAAGAACTGGCGGATATGCTGCCGAAGGATCGCATTCTGGTCACCGAGAGCGGTATCTTCTCCCACGCGGATTGTCTGCGCATGGCGAAAACCGGGGCGCAGACCTTTCTCGTCGGCGAAAGCCTGATGCGCCAAACAGATGTCACAGCCGCGACCAAGGCGCTGCTGTTTGGCGCGGAAGCCGCCGCCGCATGAGCAAGCTCACCCACATCGACGAAACGGGTGCTGCCATCATGGTGGATGTGTCCGAGAAGGCCATCACCAGCCGTACGGCCATCGCCGAAGGGCATGTGGCAATGCTGCCCGCAACGCTTGATCTGATCCGTTCGGGAGGCGCGAAAAAGGGCGATGTGCTGGGCGTGGCCCGCATCGCGGGCATCATGGCGGCGAAGAAGACGCATGAGCTGATCCCGCTCTGCCATCCGCTGCTGCTCACCAAGGTGACGCTCGATCTGGCCTTCGACGATGCGCTGCCCGGCATCCGCATCACAGCCGTGGTGAAGGTCGGCGGCCAGACCGGCGTGGAAATGGAAGCGCTGACTGCCGTCTCGGTGGCCTGCCTGACGATATACGACATGGCGAAAGCTGCGGACAAGGCGATGCGCATCGGCGGCATCCAGCTCGTCGAGAAAACAGGCGGCAAAAGCGGTGACTATCACCGCGCCGCGCCAGCATGACACCGCTGCTGCCGGTCGAGGAGGCGCTGGAGCGGTTGTTGGCGGCAGTCGATCAACCCACGCCGGTTGAAACCATCTCGATCAACGACGCCGTGAACCGGGTTCTGGCGGAGCCGTTGGTGGCAACGCGCACGCAACCGCCCTTCCCCGCTTCCGCCATGGATGGCTACGCCGTACGCGCCAGCGATCTTGCGGTCGGCAAGCCGCTTGTGGTGATGGGCGAAAGCGCTGCGGGCCGAGGGTTCCACCAACCACTGCAACCCGGCTGCGCCGTGCGCATCTTTACCGGCGCTCCGGTGCCGGAGGATGCCGATACGATCCTGATCCAGGAAAATGCGGTCGCCAAAGGCAACCAGATCACGCCGACACAGACCGAAACCGCAGGGCGCTTCGTGCGCCAGGCGGGCGCGGACTTCACAGCGGGGCAAATCTTCTTCGCAGCGGGATATCGCCTGCGCCCCAAGGATATGGCGCTTGCGGCCTCGCTCGGCGGCGCAACTGCGCTTGTTCGCTGCCTGCCCCGCGTGGCTGTGCTGGCAACCGGGGACGAACTGGTGAACCCCGGCGAGACGCCCGGGCCGGACCAGATCATCGCGGCCAACCACCTCTCGGTGATGGCGCTGGCGGAAAAGGCCGGAGCGCAAGTCCGATTTCTCGGCATTGCGGCGGATGATCTCGACGTGTTGGCCAAGGCGATCCAGGCCGCCCGCGATTGGCAAGCCGATATCCTCGTCACCATGGGCGGAGCTTCCGTGGGCGATCATGACCTCGTGCAGACGGCCTTGGCGAAAGCAGGCATGGACCTGGCGTTCTGGCGCATTGCAATGCGGCCCGGCAAGCCGCTGATGTTCGGCCAACTCGGCGCGACGCGCGTGCTGGGTCTGCCGGGCAATCCGGCGTCCTCCGTGGTGTGCGCGCACCTGTTCCTGAAGCCACTCATCGCAGCATTTCTTGGTCAGGCGCGGCAGGACCAGACCGAAATCGGTCGTCTTGGCCGCGATCTCCCCGCGAACGATCTGCGGCAGGATTATCTGAGGTCAACGCTGGCACGAGGCCCCGACGGCACCCCCGTACTGACACCTTTAACCCACCAGGACAGCGCCCTCACCCGCGTGCTGGCGGAAGCCGACGCGCTGGTCATCCGCACTCCCCATGCTGTGGCGGCAAAGGCTGGCGACCCTTGTCGCTTTGTCCGACTGGACTGAGACTCAGAACGGCACACTTGCCGAACGCAGCAAGAACATGTATTGATGTTCTTGTTTTGTGCAAAGCGAGTCGCTGCACGCCCAAGGTCGAGGACAACCATGCTGACACGCAAGCAGAGCGAACTGCTCAGGCTGATCAATGACCGGCTGCAGGACACCGGCGTTCCCCCCTCCTTCGATGAGATGAAGGATGCGCTGGATTTGAAGTCCAAGTCAGGCATCCACCGGCTGATCCTGGCGCTGGAAGAGCGAGGCTTCATCCGTCGTCTGCCCAACCGGGCACGGGCGCTGGAGGTGATCCGCATGCCGGAATCGACCTCCCCAACGGCAAGGCCGGGTCGCCAGCGCTTCAACCCCAGCGTGGTCGAGGGTGGCCTGGGCCGATCCCGCCCGCAGGCGGCGCATGAGGACGAGATTCGCTCTGTCTCCATCCCGGTCATGGGCCGCATCGCGGCGGGCACGCCGATCTCGGCGCTGCAAACCCAGAGCCATGCCATCAATGTCTCGCCTGAGTTCCTGTCGCATGGCGAGCATTTCGCCCTCGAGGTGCGCGGCGACTCGATGGTCGAGGCGGGCATCTTCGACGGCGACACCGTGATCGTGCGCAAGCAGGAAAGCGCGGATTCAGGCGACATCATCGTGGCGCTGATCGACGAGGAGGAAGCCACCCTGAAGCGCCTGCGGCGGCGCGGCAGTTCCATCGCGCTGGAAGCGGCGAATCCTGCCTATGAAACACGGGTGCTTGGCCCCAACCGGGTGCGCATCCAGGGCAAGCTCGTGAGCTTGCTCAGACGATATTGAGGCAACGGGATACGCGGGCAGTCGTCTGACGACCTCGACCTGAGCCTGAAGATCTCGACCTGAGCCTGTCGAAGGACAAATGACCTCATCCTGAGCTTGTCGAAGGATGAATGACTGGCCGCAGGACTCTTGTCGCTGGGTCGGCCTGCAAGACCGTCATGCGTCCTTCGACAGGCTCAGGATGAGGGACGTTGTGGGCTGCAAGACCCGACTGCGAGAAAACCGCTCACGGCAGGATCATGTCCGAGCCGTCATCCTTTGGTTCCATCGGCGTCTCGGCCAGGGGCTGCGGCACAATCGGCACCACAGGACGTGTTGACCGCGCCGGTGGCACAGCCACCGCGACCTCCGGTCTTCCATACCAGGGCTTCCAGTTCCCCGATGGCCGCGCTTCGGTTGGCACGAAGCGACCCTCCCGCAGGCTCAAGGTGAGCGACGCGGCGGAGGCCAGGCGGTCCCGGTCGATCACCTCGGCAGAGGTCTTGCAGAACGCCGGGGCCTTGAGCGGCGTGATCACCAGTTTTGCCCTGCGGCAATCCTCCTCGAAGGCTTCGGGTTGCAAGACAAGCGCCACCGCAACGCCGCCCCGCAAGGTGCCGACACAGGCCGTCCGATCACAGGCGGTCGCCGCCTTCAGCGCCGGGTCATTGCCCTTGCGCAAGTCACCATCCGCCGAAAGCCAGCGATCCACCGTGAAACGACTGGTGCTTCTGCCCAGGATCAGCAAACCGCCCCCGGGTCCGCGAATGGCCGCAATCTGTCCCTGCCGGTCGATGAAGACATCAGGTGCCGTGGCCCGCCCGGCAGAAACCGTGGCCACGACCATTGCCGCCAGTCCCGCAAGCCTGAACGGCGAGCGCACCAGGATGAGCACGATGAACCCCGCCGTCATCCACAGCAGGTCGCTCATCGGAAAGGCCCGCACGCCGCGCACCGAGCCATCGATCAGCGCCACATATTGCGCCACCAACAGCACCTTGTCGCTGCCAAGGCCCATGAGCTGCCACACCAGGCCATCGAGGCCAAAGGGCATGAGCAGCGTGCCGCCAACAGCCGCCGGCATCACCACGAAGGATACGAACGGGATCGCCAGCGCATTGCCGATGAGGCCGTAGGGATTCATCCGCTGGAAGTGATAGGCGGCGAAGGGGGCCGTTGCGAAACTGGCGATCAAC
>JANNFV010000148.1:0-1588 GCA_031380285.1 Hyphomicrobiales bacterium
TACGATTTAAAGCATACAAAGAACAATCGGAACAATTATTAAGAACTGCCAATTTACAACAGGAGCAAATATTTAAAACTGTAAGTGCTCTCGGTCATCGGCAACGGCGTGGTGGTGGATCCGTGGCATTTCGTCGAGGAGGTGGCGAAGCTGCGCGGCCAGGGCGTGGACATCTCGCGCGCGACGCTGCGCATCGCCGACAACGCCACGCTGATCCTGCCGCTGCACCGGGAGCTGGACCACTTCCGCGAGACATCCAACAGCGGCATGAAGATCGGCACGACCAAGCGCGGCATCGGCCCCGCCTACGAGGACAAGGTGGGCCGCCGCGCCATCCGAGTCGTCGATCTTGCCGACCCGGCCAACCTGCCCACCAAAATCGAGCGGCTGCTGACGCATCACAACGCGTTGCGCCGGGGTCTTGGCATCGACGAGATTGATGCGGCGAAGCTTCTGCTGGACCTCAAGGAGGTCGCGCCCCAGATCCTCCCGTTCATGGACACGGTCTGGCAATTGCTGGACCATGAGCGCCGGGCCGGGAAGCGCATACTGTTCGAGGGTGCGCAGGGCGCGCTGCTGGATGTGGACCACGGCACTTACCCCTACGTGACGTCTTCCAACATCGTGGCCGCGCAGGCAGCGACGGGCTCCGGCCTTGGTCCCTCCGCGCTGGGTTATGTGCTGGGCATCGCCAAGGCCTACACGACGCGGGTGGGTGAAGGTCCGTTCCCGACCGAGCTGTTCGACGAGACAGGCGAGCGCATCGGGCAACGCGGCAAGGAATTCGGCACCGTCACGGGCCGCAAGCGTCGCTGCGGCTGGTTCGACGCCGTTCTGGTCCGCCAGACCATCCGCACCTCCGGCATCCACGGCATCGCCTTCACCAAGCTCGATGTGCTTGACGGCTTGGATGTGCTCAACGTCTGCACGGGCTACATGCTTGATGGAAAGCCCATCGATCACCTTCCCGCCGGTGCTGCCGAGCAGGCGCGCGTGATTCCGGTCGATGAATCCATGGAGGGCTGGAGTGATTCGACCGCGGGTGCCCGCTCCTGGGCACAACTCCCCGCACAGGCGATCAAGTATGTGCGGCGCATCGAGGAATTGATCGGCGCGCCAGTGTCCGTGCTGTCGACCAGTCCGGAAAGAGACGATACGATCTTGATGCAGAACCCGTTCGAGGGGTAAGCCCTTCAGGGATGGCAGACTATTACCCCCTGATCGCGAAAGCTGTCGCCGCGCTGACGCCCAACACGCCAGAGGCGCGCCAGGGCATCTACGAGCGCGCGCGTTCGGCCCTGTCGCGTCAGCTTGCCTCCATTGACCCGCCGCCGGCAACCGAGATCGTTGATCGCGAGATCGGAGCTCTTGAGGGTGTGATCCGTCGCATCGAGTCCGAACACGCCGGCCAGCGCTCCGCCGTTCCGCAAAAGGCGGTGCCGACGGCCGAACCGGAGACTGTCGAGGAGCCAACCAGGGACACCGCAACCGCCAGGCCGCAGGCGCCCTCGCGCGAGAAGCGAAAGGCCAGCCGCAAGCCGCTCTACGCCGTTTTTGGCGCGTTGGGACTGGTCGTGGTCGCTGCCAT
>JANNFV010000169.1:0-7563 GCA_031380285.1 Hyphomicrobiales bacterium
GCCCAAGGGACCACCATGGAGCAGGCCGGGACCGACCTCGGCGATACGACGCAATGTCTGTGCACAATCCGCCTGCACAAGACGCACGCCTGCTGCCAGCGGCGAGCCTGCGGGCAGGAACAGCGCGGCCAGCGCCGGATCATGGGCGAGATCGGCGGCGCAATCCTTGATGCAGTCCGACAGATAAGGCGTCACGACAAAGCCACCCTCCGCCAGGCGGATCGCGGGAGCCATGACCTGTCCGAGCGAGAATGTGCCATGGTTGCCGATGGCCCGGCACCAGCCCGCCAGTGCGCCCGGCACCGCGACTGCCAAGGCACCTGTCTCGTTCTTGCGCCCCTCCACTGCACGCGCATTGGGCAGCTTCCCATCCGACACGGGCCGGAACATGTCAGCCCTGGCAGCCGCGGGCGCGGTGCTCAGATTGTCGATGATCCGATGCTCACCATCCGCCAGCCTGAGATGCATGACGCCGCCACCCAGCACGCTCACCATCATCGGCTCGACCACGGTGAGCGCGAACAGGGCCGCCACGGCAGCATCGATGGCGTTGCCGCCGGACAGCAGGATTTCCGCCCCCGCCGCCGATGCCAGCGGATGGTTGGTGACGACCATGCCGCGCGAACCCGTGGCGGGGCGTTTCTCGCAGACGAACGACGCGTGTCGATTCATGGCATCCAAAGCCTTCCGCCGGTCAGGGGCTGCGGCACGCCGGTTGTTGTCGGCAGGCTGAGTGGCAAGCCGAGTGTCGTGCGCACCGCGAGATAGCCGAAGCATTGCGCCTCCAGCAGATCACCGTTCCAGCCGACAGCCTCCACCGGTTCCACCGGCACAGCCAGCGCTTCGGCAAGCCCCTGCATGATGCCTGTGTTGTGCCTGCCGCCGCCTGCCACCAGCCACCGCAACGGCGGGCGCGGCACATGGCGCAGGGCATCCGCTGTTGCGGCCACGGTGAAAGCCATCAGCGTCGCCGCAGCATCGTGATCGTCCAGCGCGTCCACCGCATTGGCATGCCGATGAAACGCATTGCGATCCAGCGATTTGGGTGGCTTGGCCTGAAAGAATGGATTGCCCATGAGATCGGCCAATTTCCCGGCATCGACCTTGCCCTCCATCGCGATGCGCCCGCCTGCATCAAAGGGAACGCCGAAGCGCCGCAACATGAGATCGTCGATCAGGGCCGAGGCCGGACCGGTATCGAAGGCCATGATGGTATCGCCATCGAGATAGGTGACATTGGCCACGCCGCCGAGATTCAGCACCATCAACGGTTGCGGCAGGCCGCTCGCCAGCGCAGCGTGGTAGAGTGGCACAAGCGGAGCGCCCTGCCCTCCAGCGCGGACATCGGCCGAGCGGAAATCATCGACAACAGGGATGCCGAGCGCTGTCGCCATGCGCTGCCCCAGGCTGAGTTGGCGGGTAAAGCGCTTCGCAGGATCGTGATAGACCGTCTGGCCGTGGTTGCCGATCAGATCGATGCGCGTGCGATCCAGTCCCTGCTCGCGCATGAAGCGGACGATGGCTGCGGCAAAGGCATCCGTGACAGCCTCTTCCAGCGCCGTCAGTGGGTCGATCAGCGCACGGGAAGGATCGGCGAGAAAAGCCAGCAGCTCCTTGCGCAACCCGGCGGGATAAGGCGCCATCGCACCTGGTCCGAAGGCAACGGTTCCGCGGCCATCCGTCTGGATCACGGCCATGTCGATGCCATCCATCGACGTGCCGCTGATCAAACCGATCACGGTCTTGAGCGCTGGTGTGGCCGTGCCGATCATCGCGCCTCCGGCTTTCCGGCCATGGCAAGCGCCGTGCGCAGGTTGCCCTTGGCCTGGCCCAGCAGTTTCACGGCCATCACCTTCTCATGGCCGAGCGCCAGCAGTGCCGCCAAACGGATATCGCCTTCCGCCGTGGCCAAGGCATCTGCCGCACGCTGGAGATCGCATTCCGCGAGGCGGGCCACCATCCGCTCCGCCCTGCGCTGCAGCTTCACATTGGCGGCGCGCATGTTGACCATCATGCCGCGATAGACCTTGCCAAACTTCAGCATGATGCCTGTCGAGATCAGGTTCAGCACCACCTTCTGCGCGGTTCCCGCCTTCATGCGGGTCGAGCCCGCGATCAATTCGCTGCCGGTCTCGATCAGAACCGGGAAGGCGGCGGATGCCAGCAGCGGCGTGGCAGCGTTGTTGGCGATGCCGATTGTCACGGCCCCCCGTTCTCGCGCCCGGGACACGGCGGCCACGGTGAAGGGCGTGGTTCCGCTTGCCGCGACGCCGATGACAACATCGGCCTTGGTGATGGACAGAGCGTTGATCTGCCGGACCGCGCGTGCTGCGTCATCCTCGGCCCCTTCGATGCTGGCGATGAAAGCCTGGTCACCGCCTGCCATCAGGAAGACACTGCGCGCGAGCGGCCAATTGAAGGTCGGTGTCAATTCCGCCCCATCCTGCACCGCGACGCGCCCTGAGGTTCCCGCGCCCACATAGATCAGGCGACCACTTTCACCCAGCGCCAGCGCCGCCGCTTCTGCAGCTGCCGTGATCGCGGGAAGTGCGGGACGCACGGCGGCGACAGCCGACAATTGGCCGTCCCACATCGCTTCGATGGCCTGGGCAAAGGGCCAGGCGTCGAGATCGGCGAAACGCGGATCGACATCTTCCGTCGACATCGTGGCACGACTCCCTCGGCTGTCCCTGAGATAGGTGGTGGCGCAATCGCGCCGCTGCGTCAAACCTTGCGAAGGGCAAAGCGCAGCGCTACCGGTGGCTGGATGCAGACACGTGATATCCCCGCGCCAACGCCAGCCCATTCAACCCTCGCCATCGAGGCGACGCGCATCTTCGATGGCGAGCGGATCATCGGGCCGCGGCGTGTCGAAATCCGCGATGGCCTGATCACCGCAGTCCACACTGCGGGGCAAGCACTGGACGCCACCATCACCATTCGGCTGCCCCCTGAGGTCATTCTCTCGCCCGGCTTCATCGATCTCCAGGTCAATGGCGGGGGCGATGCTTTGCTCAACGATACGCCGACGCTGGAAGGCATCCGGCGCATCGCCGAGGCCCACAGATGCTTCGGCACCACGGGCCTGCTTCCCACGCTGATCACGGACCATGCCGACAAGATGCACGCGCTGGAGGCGATTGCATCCGAGGCAATGACAGTTCCCGGCGTGCTCGGCGTCCATCTCGAAGGGCCGCATCTGAACCTCCATCGCAAGGGCATCCATCCGCCTGAGTTCGTGCGACCGATGACCGGAAATGATCGCGATCTGCTGTTGCGGTTCGCACGCCATGGCAGATCGCTCGTGACCCTGGCACCGGAGCTCTGCCCTGCGGACGCCATCGCAAGCTTCGTCGAGGCGGGATTGCGGGTGTCAGTGGGGCATAGCGAAGCGACAGCGGCTCAGATCGCGGCAGCGCAGGACCATGGCCTGACCTGCGTGACCCATCTGTTCAACGCCATGTCGCAGATGACGGCACGGGAACCCGGCATCGTTGGTGCGACGCTGGCGGATGATCGGCTCTTCGCAGGCATCATTCCCGACGGCATCTGCGTCTCGCCGCAGAACCTCAAGACAGCCTTCCGCGCCATGGGCCGCGACCGCTTGATCCTGGTCACCGATGCCATGCCGACGGCGGCAGGACAGATTCCCTTTTTCCACCTTCAGGGACGCAGGATCACGCTGCATGACGGCCGCCTGACCGATGCGGCGGGAACATTGGCGGGAGCGCATATCACCATGGATATGTGTATCCGCAACGCCATCGCCATGATGGGCGCAAGCCTCGAGGATGCGCTGGTCATGGCGACGCGCACACCCGCACGCTGCCTCGGCCTGGAGCGGGAACTGGGCCGCATCACACCGGGATACCGGGCGGACCTTGTCGCTTTCGATGCCGATGTCGCAGTTCACCGCACCTGGATTGCCGGCCGGGACTGAAGCAGCGGGCATGGCTGCCATTCCGCTTCTTATGTTGCAATGCAACATGAAACCATCCATGGTCATGGTCAACCACGAGGACACCGCCATGGCGACGAAAAAATCCGATCTCAGCGGCCTCTGGTTGTCACCGATGGTGGTGGCGGCACGCCTGCCGATCCTGCTCTATGAATCGCTGAACCCCGATCCAAGCCGCCGCAACGAGACCAACCGCATGGTGGCGGAGAAGGTCGCGGCAGCACAGGAAGGCATGCTCGCGGCGCAGGTTGCGCTGGGTACGGCCATGGCCGAGAACACGGCTGCGATGCTGTTCGGTCGCGTCCCGCAATCCACCCCACACAACACGGCGGAAGCCATGGTCAAGGCTGGTCTCGGCCCGATGGCGCGGCGCGTGCGGGCCAATGCCAAGCGTCTCGCCCGGGGCTGATCCTGGCTGCCAACCATAGACCTTGAGGCCTTGTTGCCATCAGACGTTGCGCTATACCGGACACTTCAAGGAGTTCGCCCGGCATGAGCCAGTTTGCCCTGACACAGGACCAGATCACCATTCGTGACATGGCGCGCGATTTTGCCGCCGACAAGCTCGCGCCGCACGCCCTCGAATGGGACGAGAAGCGCCATTTCCCCGTCGATGTCATCCGGGAAACCGCAGCGCTCGGCATGGCGGGCATCTATGTCAGCGAAAGCTCGGGCGGTACCGGCCTCAGCCGCCTTGACGCGGCGCTGATCTTCGAAGCGCTGGCGGAAGGGTGCCCGGCGATCTCGGCCTATCTGTCGATCCACAACATGGTGGCCTGGATGATCGACCGCTATGGTTCGTCGGACCAGAAGGCAGCCTTCCTCCCCGCACTGCTCAGCATGGATCATCTGGGCGCCTATTGCCTGACAGAACCTGGCTCCGGCTCCGATGCGGCGGCACTGAAGACACGGGCCGTGCGCGACGGCGACCATTACGTGCTGAACGGGCAGAAGCAGTTCATCTCTGCCGCAGGGGCAGCGGACCTCTATCTGGTCATGGTGCGCACCGGCGAGGATGGCCCGAAGGGCGTCTCCACCGTGCTGGTACCAAAGGACACGCCGGGCCTCTCCTTCGGGGCCAACGAGAAGAAGATGGGCTGGAACGCCCAGCCGACCCGGGCCGTGATCTTCGACAACGCCCGCATCCCCGTCGCCAACCGGCTGGGAGAGGAAGGGACGGGCTTCAAGATCGCCATGTCCGGCCTCGATGGCGGACGGCTCAACATCGGCGCGTGCTCGCTCGGTGGTGCGCAATCTGCCCTGATGAAGGCGCTGTCCTATGCGGGAGAGCGCAAGGCCTTCGGCAAGAAGCTGAACGAGATGCAGGCCCTGCAATTCAAGCTCGCCGACATGGCGACGGACCTCGAGGCGGCCCGCATCTTCCTCTATTCCGCAGCCTCGGCCTATGACCGCCAGGACCCCGAAACCACCATGCGCTGCGCCATGGCGAAACGCATTGCCACCGAGACGGGCTCCGCCGTCGCCAATGCCGCCCTGCAGATTCATGGCGGCTATGGCTATCTCCAGGACTACGGCATCGAGAAGATCGTGCGCGACCTGCGCGTCCACGAGATCCTGGAAGGCACGACCGAAATCATGAAGATGATCGTCAGCCGCCAGATCATCGGCGCGAATGGCGTGGGCCGCTGAACAGCAGGCTTACCGGTTCTTGCCCGGCACCCACAGCACGTCCTTGGCGCCCCGGTCGTTGACCCAGCGCGAGGCCACGAAGAGAAAATCCGACAGGCGGTTGATGTATTTCATCGCTGCCGACCCGACCCGCTCGCCCGGCTGCGCCACCAGTTCCGCCATCAGCCGCTCGGCCCGGCGGGTGACCGTGCGGGCGAGATGCAGATAGGCTGATGAGGGCGAGCCGCCGGGCAGCACGAAGGAATTGAGCGGGGCAAGGTCCGCGTTGAGCAGATCGATTTCCCGCTCCAGGCGTTCCACCTGCTCCTGCACGATGCGCAACGGTTCATAGGGCAGCGGTTCGCCGACATCCGGTGTGCACAGGTCCGCGCCCAGATCGAACATATCGTTCTGGATGCGGGCCAGCATGGCGTCGAGATCGGGATGGGTGATGGCAGTGTGCAGCCGGGCCATGCCGATGCAGGCATTGGCCTCGTCCACCGTGCCAAAGGATTCCACCCTGAGGTTGAATTTGGCAACACGCTTGCCGCTGCCAAGTCCGGTCGTGCCGTCATCACCCGTGCGGGTGTAGATCTTGTTCAGCTTGACCATGGATCACCCGCCCTTCAACCACAGCGCCGTCATGATCAGCACCACGGCGGCAAATTGCAGCACAACGCGCCAGCGCATCAGCGTCTGTGAGCGGTTGGGGCTGCCATCCCGCAGCATGTTGACCAGCCCGAAGCCCAGCACGACGGCGACCGCCAGGATGGCAACGGGAACGATGTAGGACATGGACGCATTCATGCACTCTCCATAATCCGGGAAGGCTGCCAGCGCCATGCCCGGCTGCGGATGCAGCAGGGATGCCGCTGCGGCGTGATGACGCCGCTACTCCCGGTGCAGGACGCGGTCCACCAGCAGGTTGGACCAGAAACCCGGCTTGAAGTCCCTCTGGAGCGCATCAGGGTCATAGTGATTCTCGACCCAGTCCAGAAACGCGATCCCCCTCGCCTCGCCCGTATCGCGATAAAGCTCGAAGAAGCGATCCAGGATGCCGGTCTTCGACCAGTGGAAATGCCCATAGCGGGCGTGCAACTGGGCCAGCGCTTCCGAGGCTGGCCTGCCGAGATGCACGAGGACATAGAGGGCAGCGACAAAACCGGCCCGGTCCGCGCCCGACTTGCAATGGATCAGCGCAGGATAGGCCAATGTGTCGAAGAACGCGGGCGATGCCAGCAGCATGTCCTTCGCAGGCGCTTCCCGTGAGCGGGCGAGAAACTCGGTCAGCACCAGGCCATGTTTTTCGGCGGCCTCCTTCTCCAGCGGCCAGGAGCCATGCTCGCGTCCGCCCCGGAGATAGACCAGACTCTTCCCACCCTCCCCCGCGAAACGCGCGATCTGGTGCGGCCAAGGCTGGGCCGCGCGAAAAAGCCTGCCATCGACGCTGTGCCGGTTGAGATAGACCAGCCGGAAAATGCCATGATCGACGAAGATCATGCTCATCCAGGCGCGAAACCTGTCCCAACCGCTGCCAAGCGGGCGGTCCCAGCGAGCGATGCGGGCCATGCGCGCGTGATAGCGCTCGATGTCGGGTTTCTTGAACACGGGGTGGCGATTAGCAGCGTGGGGGCACGAGGGCAATCACGCCACGCGCCATTGCCTCCACACAACCGGCGCGGCCACTATCGCTGCCGCCACCGCCGTGCCCCAACCCGGCGCCATGAACAGCAATGCAGCCACGCCCAGCAAGGCCCGCTCCCATCCCGCCAACAGCGACCGCGCAAAACCGGTCAGCGCAGCGGCAAGCGCCACGATACCGAGCGCGCAGGTGAAGGTCACCTCGACGAAGGCAGGCCAGGTGAATTCCTTGGTGACGATCAGCATCGCCGGCGCATAGGCAAAGACGAACGGCACCAATGCCTTCGCCATGCCGAGACGAAACGCCGTGTTGCCTGTCTTGAACGGGTCCGCTC
>JANNFV010000172.1:0-2414 GCA_031380285.1 Hyphomicrobiales bacterium
TCTGCATCTGGGCAACGGTCAGGCCGGAATAGTGCGCTACGACAATGGATCCGGCATTCGAGGCGAATGCAGAATTCAGCGTCGCGACAAGCTCTTTTTTACCAGCTTTGTCCACGTGTGCTCTCCGGTTTGGCCCAAGGTGTTCCCGAAAGAGGGAATCCCGAAGCCGGTTGCAATCAAACCAACCCAGAAGAATGCAGAAAAACAAACACTTTTCTGCCCGCCTGGGACGGCACATACGGCGGATGCGGAACGATGACCTTCTTGCGAAGAGCATGGATCCAGCGCCCACCGGCGCCTGTCCCCAGCGCCCCTAATGAGGCTTGGGCCAAGGAAACGAACCGGGACATCCTGCCGCGCAAGCAGCCTGAAGCCTTTGAAATCCGGTCTTCTTCCCCGTCTGTGCAGACCCATCATTGACCCGAAGATCACCGGATTAAGCTGGCGTGCCAGGATTTCTCCCGATCGCCCAACGCATCTGCAGTCTCGGACAGGACAAAGCCGGACAAGGCTGCGGAATGACTTCCGCTACCTTCCGGCTTTATGAATCACCGAATCTCTTCGGCAAATCGGTATAAAGGTCTTGTGACCATGGGGGTGCTCATAGGGCATCGGGGCGGATGTGCCAAGGGGGAAGATTGGAGTATTTTCGGGGCCGTGCAGCAGGATTTGAGCCGGACTGGACGGCTCCATCATCTCATCAAGCATCGAACGCGCAATTACCGCAGCATTTTACGAGACCAAGCGGACCATAGCCGCATGGGCTTCTGGGAACACTCGTCCTTGCCTTATCCCCCAGGTGTCGAGTGCGAGCCCCTACCAGCACACGGCCAGACCTGAGGGGCATGGAACGGAGGCGAATTGGACGAACAACATTCAGATTCAATCCAAAAATGGACAAGCCCAGGCTCTGCCCATCATTGACTTGGCGTTTTTGCAAAATTATCTTTCAGATCAGGGTTCTATCCCGTTTGAAGTGCATCACCTGGCGGATCATCGGGTGCGGACGGAACAGGCTCATAATTGTTTCAGCAATTCCTGCTCGGTCTGCGGAACCAGAACACAATGAAACTCAAAACTGACGAGACAAGAATGATACGGCAGGCGTCGACGCGGAAGGCCGCATTGGGGCTGGCGATCATTCTCATGGGGTGCCTTTGGCAGCCGAAAGCTGCACTGTCCTCGAGTGGTGAGGAATGGGCGAAACTCACGGCCCTGATGAAACGGGCGGAGGCTCAGTGTCTTGACGCCTACAAGAAAGAAAACCCTGGCTCAAAGAGTGTGAAGGTTCTGCAGCCTTCGCATTTCAGCGCTTCTTTCATCCTCGTCAGGTTTGAGGAGGCCTTGACCATCGATGGCCGGAAAGAAACCAGGCAATCCTTCTGCATGGTTGGTCGACGCGCCGGCAAGCCGGAACTGGCTGGTCCCCTTCCGTAGCGAAGCATTTGCATCGAACAGACAGGAGCCCGTTTCTGGCTGTCGGTACCCAATGGAGAAGGCCGAAATGAGGATACAGGGATCACAACCAGGACGTCGATTCGTTATGCTTGCGCTGCCCTGCGCTGTGGCGCTGCTGGCAAGCGGCGAACACGCAGCGGCCCAGTCGGCGAAAGCTTCCGGCACTGCCTATTCCTTCCCGGATCGCAAGCCCGTCGCGACGATCAGGGTCCCCACCGAATGGAATCCCCATCCTCATGAGGATGGCATCGATGGAGCCTCGCCCGATAGCCGCACGTTCTTTGATATCTCGATCCTGCAAGGCACCAACGAGACAAAGGAACTGGAGCGCATTCTTCTCTACCTGAAGGACACCTCGAAACATCCGCCTGACACGGCCAGCAGGACCGAGTCCGTGGGCAAGATCAAGGAAGAGACCACGCGCCGGTTTCGCTACGACCTCGGCCGCGGCGGCGCGGGAGGAGCGGTCATCATTGATTTCGCCAAGCGCGGCAATGGCGACTTGCTGGTTGTACAGCAATGGGGTGACCTGGCCCCGGACAGGCCGAATGCGCGATCGCTGGAGAGAGTGATGGCGACGTTAAGCTGGAAATGACGACTGGACCGATGAGGGCTGAAGGCAGACTATCCATCGCCCTGCCCCACATGAAAAAGCCCCCGGTGTCCCGAGGGCTTTTTCTGATTCCGGACCAGATCGTGGCTTACGCCATCGAAGTTGTCGCGATATCCACCTTCACGCCAGGCCCCATGGTGGAACTGATGGCGATGCGGTTGACATAGGTGCCCTTGGCACCGGCGGGGCGGGCCTTCTCGATAAGCCAGCCTCCACATCCAGCAAGGCGGTCAACAACGTGAAGTTAAACGAAACATTGCAAACGCAATACATTGACCTGGAAGATGACGATGTGTCGCCCATCGCCAAACTGACCCGGCAGACCACGAAGGCGGTGGGGAAT
>JANNFV010000179.1:0-2107 GCA_031380285.1 Hyphomicrobiales bacterium
CGCTGGATGCCTGCATTCCGGACGCCCGACGTGGTCGCTCCAGACAGGTTCTGGACGACGTTGAGCTTGCGGCGGCTGTAGCCGACGGAATCCACATTCGCGATGTTCTGCGAGACAACCTCCATCTGGGACTGCGTGATCCGCAGCCCCGAGAGGGAAGAGTTGAGTGCCGTTGACAAACCCATGGCGGGCTACCCCTGGTTACGCAAACGCCGGACAATTACCCATCAGCGGATGATGTTGATCACATCCCGCAGCATGTCCGATGACGTCGAGATCACGCGTGTATTGGCCGAGTAGGCCTGCTGCGTGACGATCATCTTCGAGAACTCGTCAGCGATGTCGGTGTTGGAATTTTCCACCGTACCGCCCTGCACATTGTTGCCCGCCTGATCAATGATCGGCTGACCGGATTCCAGCGTTGCCGCAAAGACACCGCCGTCGCCGCGCTTCAGATCGTTGGGGGCATTGAACCGCGCCAGGACGATCTGCGCCAGGCCGACGACCTGCCCGTTGGAATAGTTGCCGACGACGCGACCGGACTGGTCAATGGACGTCGAGATGAACTCGCCCGTGCCGTAGCCATCCGGTGACATGATCGTCACCTTGGCTGTCGAACGGTTGCCGTTGACATCGGTCGGCGGGTTGGATGTCAGGTTGGCCATGTTGAGATTGATTGCGCTGTAGGGCGTGCCATCGAGAGAAAATGCGGGCACGGGAACCGCCGTCAGAGCGGGCGTCGGCAAACCGGCTGCATCAAAGCTGAACGTTCCGCCGATCTTGGTCCATGCCGTGGCAGGACCGGTCGCGGTTGAATCATTCTGGTAGTACAGATTCCATTGCTCCAGAACGGGGCCGACCGTGCTTGCGTTGGCGATCTTGCCCCACCGCAGATTGATCGGCTTGGAAGCGCCCTGCTGGTTGAAAATGTTGACGGAGCCGCCCGCGATCGACCGATCAATAAAGACGGAGGCTTCAGCACCAGTGATCGTCGCCGGGTTGGCACCGGCCGTGTAGGCCGCACCGGCAGTCATGAGACCATTGGCTGGATTGGTTTGTGTGCTCGTCTTCACCTGATAGTTGGTGAGCGGCAAGCTGGGCAGCTGGGCAGCATACTCGATGTTCGCGGTCTCTTGCGGGGCGATGTTGTTGCGGTTGATCTTGATCAGCTGGGGATTGGAACCAACCAGCGCGCCCGTCGCCGGATCAAGCGGGATGCCCTTCAGGAAGTAGCCTGCACCGTTGACGAGATAGCCGTTGTTGTCGCGGTTGAAGTCACCGCGCCGTGTGTAAACGTCGATGCCGCCGAAGGTCGGCTGTCCACCCGCAAACCCCGTGCTCTCGCGCACCACGAAAAATCCCTCGCCGTTGATGGCGACGTTCTCGGAGACACCGGTGGTGTTGAGGTCGCCCTGGATCGTGTTGGTCGCCAGCGAGCGGCCCTGGACCGAACCAGCCAGTTCCTGGCCAGCAGGCCGATCGGGGATCAGATCGACAAAGCTCGTATCCACGCGCTTGAAGCCCGTCGTCCGGGAGTTCGCGATGTTGCCGGAAATGTTCTCCATCGCATAGGACTGCGACTTGAGACCGGACACCGCCGTGGTCATTGCTCCGAAAATACCCATTGTACGCTCGTCCTCGTGGCCTGGTTGATCAGTTCGGGGCGCGTACGCAGGCACCTGAATCACGCCCCGGTGCCAAGGCATTAGCAGGGGATGTGCCAGAAATTTTCCTCAGTGATTTCAATGGGTAAAACTCTGTTTACCAGGCTGTTCCGGCAAAGAAGGACGGGCGGGATTGGGTTGAGCGGCAAGTTTTGCCGGGCTGGGCTGTATCTTCCCCTCTCCCGCTCGCGGGAGAGGGTGGCGAGGCGAAGCCGAGACGGGCGAGGGCCGTCGTCGGCTCGCCCTCATCCGTCTGCCTGCGGCAGCCACCTTCTCCCGCAAGCGGGAGAAGGGAAAAACTGCTAGCAGGCTGCTGAAAAAGGCTCCACGATTTTTGGGTTTTGTGATTCACTCCATTTACGGACCTGGAGTGATTTGCGATGCGCGGACGGGATGATCGGGTTGAGGGGTTGTTCAGCTATATCCGGCTGGAAGAGCGTGTT
>JANNFV010000181.1:0-5373 GCA_031380285.1 Hyphomicrobiales bacterium
CTCCCTTGGGAGAAGGTGGCATGCGAAGCATGACGGATGAGGGAGAATCCCTGACGTCTGCGATTCTCCCTCATCCGTCCGCCTCCGGCGGCCACCTTCTCCCAAGGGAGAAGGCCAGCTACACCCGCTCGATACGGATGACCTGGGGCGGACCATCCAGCACGCCCTTTTCCGCAATGGCGGCAACGGCGGCGCGGATCAGGTGCTCCGTCGTGGCGTGGGTGATCAGGATCACCGGCACGGTCGACTGCTTGGGCGAACCCTTCTGGATGATCGATTCGAGGCTGATGCCGTGCTCGGCCATCGTGCCTGCAATGGCCGCAAAGACGCCGCGCTTGTCGAGTGCGGTCAGGCGCACGTAATAGCCACCCTCGTGGCGCTGCATCGGGGCCTTGACCGGCTTGCCCAACTGGTCGGCGGGGCGACCGAAGACAGGCATGGCTTCGCCCCGCGCCAGATCGGCGACATCGGCCAACACAGCGGAAGCTGTGGCACCACCGCCCGCGCCTGGCCCTACGAAGGTCAGCTCGCCCACCAGATCGCCCTGGATGCTGACGGCGTTCAGCACACCCATGACCTGCGCGAGTTGCGCCGTGCGCGGCACCATGGTGGGATGCACGCGCTGCTCGATACCCGCCGCCGTGCGTTCCGCCACGCCCAGCAGCTTGATGCGGAAGCCCAGTTCATCCGCCATCTTCAAATCAAGCGAAGCCACGTTGGAAATACCTTCGACATAGATTGAATCCGCATCGACCTCGGTGCCGAAGGCGAGCGATGTCAGGAGCGCCAGCTTGTGCGCCGTGTCATATCCCTCGACGTCGAAGGTGGGGTCCGCCTCGGCATAACCCAGGTCTTGCGCCGCTTTCAGGCATTCGGCGAAGGACAGGCCCTCCGCCTCCATGCGCGAGAGAATGTAATTGCACGTGCCGTTCATGATGCCGGACACACGGCGGATGTCGTTGCCCGCCATCGCCTCGCGCAGCGCCTTGATGATCGGAATGCCGCCCGCTGCCGCCGCCTCGAACTTGATCGAAGCGTTGTTGGCTTCCGCCAGTTTCGCCAGTGCAGGCCCATGCGCGGCCAGCAGCGCCTTGTTGGCGGTGATGACATGCAGGCCCCTGCCAAGTGCGGCCTCGACAGCCGATTTCGCCGGGCCATCAGCGCCACCGATCAATTCCACCAGCACATCCGCATTGGCTTCGCGGGCCATCACGACCGGATCGTCGTACCAGGCCATGCCCGACGCATCGAAACCACGATCCTTGCCTTTGCTGCGGGCAGAAACCGCCACGACCTGGACCTGGCGACCCGTGCGCGCCGTGAAGGCATTGCCATTCTGGACGAGCGAACGCGCCACGGTGGCGCCGACCGTTCCCAGACCGGCGATGGCAAGGCGAAGGGGAGATGCGTGTGTCATGGATTGGGGCCTGTCATACGGGATTGGCAGTTGCTTCAGGACCGTCGCCGCAGGGCCGAAACGTAGAAGCCGTCCGTTCCGGTCCTGAGCGGGGTCAGCATCAGGCCATGGGTGGTCTTGCGCACGGCAGGCCCAAGGCTCGACATGGCGCGAAACGCCGGGCTTGTCGTCAGGTCGATGGTCTCGAAGCTGGCATGGCGCTCCAGCAATCCGCTGACCTGCTGATCATTCTCTTCGGGCAGAAGCGAGCATGTCACATACAGGATAACGCCCTCCTCTCTGACGAAAGATACAGCGTTATCAATGACCTCCACCTGTTCATTCAGGCGGATGTCGAGGCTTCCTTCGCGCATACGCCATTTGGCGTCGGGATTGCGCCGCCAAGTGCCGGTGCCCGTACAGGGTGCATCGACGAAGACGATGTCCATCCGGCCCTTGAGATCATCGAGCGGCATCACGCCGCTGCGTGGCGTGCGCACCTGGATGTTGCGGGCACCGGCACGGGTGATGCGCTCGTGAATGGGGGCCAAGCGCCGCGAATCCACGTCGCTGGCGAACACCTGCCCCTTGTTGTTGAGCATGGCAGAGAGCGCCAGGCTCTTGCCACCCCCCCCCGCGCACATGTCCAGCACCTGATGCCCGGCCTGCGGATCGGCAAGGCGCGCCACGATTTGCGATCCTTCGTCCTGGATTTCCACCATCCCCTTGAGAAACAACGGATCGGCCTGCACCGGCTTGATGCGCCCATCGGCACGCGGCGGAATGCGGATGGCGTCCGGGCTGTGCAGGCCGGCCACGGCTTCGTATTCGGACAGGGCTGGCAAAGCCTTCAGCCGGATCGTCTTCAGCGCGTTGACACGCAGGTCGAGAGGAGCACGCTTGGCCATGGCCTCGCCCTCGGCGGCAGCGTCCTTGCCGAAAGCCTTGGCGAGAGATGCCTGCAACCACTCGGGATAATCGCCACGGACATGGGCGGGGGCTTGCGCCAGATCGCGCGATGACAACGCAGACACTTCCGCCTCGGACAAGGCTTCAGGCGCAAAGCGTGAGCCATCGCACAGCGCTACGATGTCGGTGATTTCCATGCCTCGTGCGGCCCGCAGCATACCGATGGCGGTGGCACGCGGCGTGTCCGCATCCATCATCCACCGGGCGGAATTGCGCTTGCGCAGCGCATCATGCACCATCGCGCCGATGCCCGCACGATCTCCCGATCCTGCGAAACGGCGCGACAGCGCCCAGTCCTTCAAGGCGTCATTGACGGGGCGGGGCCTGCGGTCAAGGTCATCAAGCACCTCGATCACGGCGGAAAGTCTGGCTGCTGGGGTCATGGCAGCGGCCATTGACACGAATTGGTGAGTTGCGCCAGCCAGTGACGCGGAAAGCTTGCATTTTGGACCGATTCACCGCAGACCGCGTCTGTCAAATTCTGATAACAGCGACTCGAAGGAGATTCCCATGCGCAACACCATTCTCGCCAGCGTCCTGGCGGCCGTTCTCGCGGCCTGTGCCACAGCCCCGCAGCCTGCGCCCCAAGCACCGGCTCCAGGCCGCGTCGATGCAAAGACACAGCTTGAGCGCGGTCGCTGAGATCAGCCGAACGGCTTGAACTGGAAAAGGGTCGCTCATGCGGCCCTTTTTTGTGTTTCACCTTCCTTCTCCCTTGGGAGAAGGTGGCAGGCATAGCCTGACGGATGAGGGAGAACCCCTCCCTTCTGGGATTCTCCCTCATCAGTCGCGCTCCGCGCGCCAGCTTCTCCCAAGGGAGAAGCGGAAGAGCAATTACCCCCGTCCCGGATAATTCGGGCTTTCGCGCGTGATCGTCACGTCATGCGTGTGACTTTCGCGCAGACCCGCTGACGTGATGCGCACGAACTCGGCCTTCTCCTGCAAGTCGCGGATGGTTTTCGCGCCGACATAGCCCATGGCGGCCTTGAGGCCACCCGCGAGTTGATGGATCACCGCGCCGACCGGACCCTTGTAGGGCACCTGCCCCTCCACGCCTTCCGGCACCAGCTTCATCGTGTCCTTGATATCGGCCTGGAAATACCGATCCGCCGAGCCCCGCGCCATGGCACCCAGCGAGCCCATGCCGCGATAGGCCTTGTACGATCGGCCCTGATACAGGAACGTCTCGCCCGGGCTTTCGTCGGTTCCCGCCAGCAGCGAGCCGATCATCACGCAATCCGCCCCGCCCGCGATGGCCTTGGCCAGATCGCCTGAGAACTTGACGCCGCCATCGGCGATCACCGGGATATCCTGCTTGCGAGCCTCTTCGGCGGTTTCCATCACCGCCGTGAGCTGCGGCACACCGACACCCGCCACGATGCGCGTGGTGCAGATCGAACCCGGCCCAATACCCACCTTGATCGCATCGGCCCCCGCATCGATCAGCGCCTTCGCGCCTGCCGCCGTCGCGACATTGCCCGCCACAACCTGAACCGCGTTGGAGAGCCGCTTCACCCGGGCCACGGCGTCGATCACCTTTTGCGAATGACCATGCGCAGTGTCGATCACCACGAGATCAACGCCTGCATCGATCAGCCGTTCCGCCCGCTCGAACCCGGCATCGCCTGTCGTGGTGGCGGCGGCGACACGCAGGCGTCCCGCCTCGTCCTTGCACGCCAAGGGGTTGAGGATAGCCTTCTCGATGTCCTTGACCGTGAGCAGACCGACGCAATGGCCGTCATTGTCGACCACCACCAGCTTCTCGATCCGGTGATTGTGGAACAGGCGGCGCGCTTCGGCCTGCGTCACCGTCTCGCGCACCGTGATCAGGCCGTTCTTGGTCATCAACTCGCTGACACGCTGGTCCGGATCATCCGCGAAGCGCACGTCGCGGTTGGTGAGGATGCCGACGAGCTTGCCGGGGCGACCGCCCTCCCCGCCCACAGTCACCGGTACGCCGGAAATGCCCTTGGCCCGCATCAGCGCCAGCGCCTCGCCCAGAGTGGCCTCCGGCGTGATCGTGAACGGGTTCATGACAATGCCGCTTTCGAAGCGCTTCACCTGCCGCACATGGTCCGCCTGCTCTTCCGGCGTGAGATTGCGATGGATGACGCCGAGCCCGCCGGCCTGCGCCATGGCAATGGCAAGCCGCGCCTCGGTCACGGTGTCCATGGCGGAGGAGATGATCGGCAGGTTGAGCGCAATGCTCTTGGTGATGCGCGAGCGGACATCGGTTTCCGACGGCAGCACCTCGGAGTGGCCGGGCCGCATCAGCACATCGTCAAAGGTCAGCGCCTCGGGAATCTCGTGGGAGGAAAGAATGCGCGCCATGCCAATGTCCTGTCGAGTGCAAGGAGATGCCCGGCGCGATGAGTCGGCGGCGGGATCGGTTGGCGGTGTCCGCTAGCATGGGGATGGTGTGGGGGGAAGCCGGGGATGGGGTCAGAGGTTGGTTATTTCGGGGAAGATAAAAGAGTGTGACCTAGGCAGAACGGAAGAAGCTAGCGCTTTGCGAAGTGCCCAAATAAGCCGAAGCAGCATATGGCAAAAGCCACACCATTTACCGGCACACCACCCAAACGGAAGTAAAATAGAGGCGTGATGATCAGTGAAGTAAAAAAGTATAGCACCGAGCCAAACCAAACCATTGTGCCGATTGTCAAAAATGGATTCTGGGAAAAATTTCTCGATATTTCCAAGCGTCCCTTTCGAGTGATAATGATCGAGCCAATCAGCCACCAAAGGCAGCTGACAACGGCTAATACAAACAGAAAATCCAATAAGCCACCTTGCATTGAATCCATCAAAATCATGACAAACTACAAGCTAACGCTCAACTCCGCAGCCGAATTTTTGATTGGTCATGTCTAGCAGGCTGCTGAAAAAGGCTCCACGATTTTTGGGTTTTGTGATTCACTCCATTTACGGACCTGGAGTGATTTGCGATGCGCGGACGGGATGATCGGGTTGAGGGGTTGTTCAGCTATATCCGGCTGGAAGAGCGTGTT